>CAZEMX010000024.1:11129-22240 GCA_964513415.1 uncultured Nitrososphaerota archaeon | reverse complement strand
CCTCCTTCGTGCTCTTTGCCTGTACCTAAGCTTGTACCCCCCATCCTACCGGCAGCCAAGCCCTATAGCAGGAACAATTATTTCTTGGCTCACTCGTGGCAGAAAGTTAACATCAACTAAACATTAGGAGAGTAGATATGAACTGTCCGTATAAGATCGGGCATGATGCTGAGTTCTTCGTTTACAATGAAGCCTCGCAAATTATTCCTGTGTGTGGCCTTATCGGTGGAACAAAGAGGGTACCCAAAAAACTTCCAACCTCAAAGATTGGTACAACTGTTCAGGAGGATGGAGTGGCGCTTGAGGTGGGCATGCACCCGGTAGGCGTTAACTCTTTCGTGGAAGCAGCCAGGCGATCCATCGAGGAGGCTGGAGTATTCGCTAGGAAGAAGAAGCTGACAATAGTACCCTTCATATCCGCAAACAAGTTTGATAGTAATCTGCTGTTAAAGTTTCCGCAAGCTATGGAGATAGGATGTAGCCCTGACAGGAATGCGTGGAAGCGTGGGCAGGCTAGGCAAGGACTTAGTGTAGAAAGTTTGGGGGATAACAGATTTACTGGGGGGCACCTTCATTTCAGCTTCCCTTGCACAGGTAAGGGGGAAGGGCACAGAGCAGAGAACGGTACTCCTACATGGGCAATAGTGCAGATGCTAGACGCATTGGCTCTTACTTTCTGGCCACACTACAGCAAGCAGGATCAGGGCGATAGATACCAATGGTATGGACTGCCCGGCCTGTACAGGGAAAAGCCTTATGGGCTGGAGTATCGCACTCCCACAAATCATAGTGTGTACTCTAATAAGATGCTATGTAAGCTATTTGTAGACGACTGTGCTAGAGTAGTTCAGGCATGCTGTGAGTTGCCCGGAACTACGGTGAGGTCTATCTATGACAGCATACCTTGGGTAGAAGTGGCTAACCTTCTGGATCTCAACAAGTATCCGGAGGATTCGTCCAGACTTAATTCTCCTCATAGCCGTGCGTTGGAGAGTGTAATGGCTGTGCTGCGTAAGCATCTGGGAGAACTTCGTGATGAATGAGATGCGCGGATATACGGTAGATGATTTCCTAGGATACTTTGCGGGAGCAGAGTTTCTCCATCCGGTTGATGGGGTTCCGTGCAGTATAACAGGAGTCACTAATGATGACGTGTGCGTATTTCGTGTTAGGGGAGGGGGGGAGGTGTCTCCCATAAAAAGGAGAGACGTAACATTCGAGATGTTTGGCAATTATCCAGAGCTAGGGTATAGGCACACACAGAATGGCAGATTCCTGTTTAACATTAAACATGTGCCACGGAGGCAGGCCAGGAAGGGGCTTAGATTTTCTTCCCTAGTTGTAGAAGAGGTGCCTGAAGTGGAACTGCTAGCTGCTAGAGCAGGACAGGCTCACACCTACCTAACGGAGGGGGACAGGGAAGATGTAATTATGGACTGCGTACTGCGCCCATCTTTTCTATCTCTAAGACAGGCGGTAGCTATTCTAATGTCAGAAAACAGCAACGCTTTGGGTGCGGCAATTAGTCCATCCACTGCTGTCACATTCACCTCAGCGGGGGAAGTGTGCGAGCTAGTTCTCCTGTTTAGGGGAGCAAGCATAGCTAGCTCTAAGGATGGGACAATCTGGGAAACGACATCAGAAGAGTACGACGGGGTATTGTCTCGCATACTAGAACAGGAAGAATTGCGCCATGAATAGAGTGGTAGTATATGGATCTCTTAAGAAAGGATTTCACAACTCATCTCTACTAAAGGATTGTACGTGCCTGTCTGATGAGGTTACGTTTCAGGGAGATATGTTCTCTCTTGGAGCGTTTCCGTTCTGTACAAAGGGAGGAAACAACACTATCTATGGAGAGATGTACGAGGTAGACGATTCCGTTATGAGTAATCTCGATAAACTAGAGGGGCACCCAGAATTTTATAGGAGAGAAGTAGTGGAAACGTCGGAAGGACCCGCGTGGGTGTATTTCATTTACAGTTCGGAGTACGATGGGGTACCAGTGCCGTCCGGTAGGTGGGCAAATCCGTACGTAGGAGAGTGATGTGAAGATCGGAGACCTAGTAGGAAAGCCAGTGCACGCAAGTACGGGTGCGCCTTCCACATTAGTATTGCCTAATGCTAAGGTGGGTGTGGAGGTAGAAGTAGAGAACTGTACCGGAGTACCTCCCACCAACTCGTGGGAAAGTGTGGTGGATAATTCTCTACGAAATAATGGAATGGAATTTATCACTAGAGGCGGACTTGTAGGTGTGCAACTGGAGCTTGCGATAGAGGAGATATGTGAACTGGCCAAGGAGTATGGATGGAGCGAAGGAATGCCTAGAGCGGGCATCCACATACATTTGGATTGCACAGATTTCGATATGGCTAGAGGGGAACTGGCGCGCTTTATGGTGTTCTATCTACTCTTGGAGCACGCCCTGTTTAGGTGGGCAGGCAACTGGCGCAGAAACTGTGGATTCTGTGGGGCATGGTCGGAGTATAAAGGAAGCTATGACACTCTAGGCAAGATCATGTTCGATACGGAAGGCAAAGTACTGACGAAGCTGCTTAAAAGTGGAGGACTCAGCAAGTATCAGGCAGTTAATATCTTGCCTCTACACTCTCTTGGTACTATAGAGATGCGGCATCTCCCCACTACCTTCGACAAGAATCGCATACTCACATGGATCAATATGATCTTGCAGATAAAGAAGGCTGCTAAGGAGTATGATGGCTCTCCTAATGTCCTAAAAACTATCAGTAGCAGGGGCATTACAGAGTTTTGTCAGGACATTATGGGGCCACTGTGGGAACAACTACTTGTACACTTCTGCCCTTCCTCCGCGTGGGAGGCGGTTGATAATACTATCGCTCTTATGTCAGCGGGAGGAGCAGTGGTAAGAAGAACAAAATCTTCCCCCGATAATTTGTGGGATACCCCATCAAGCAACTGGGCAGTACGTAAACTCTCTCGCATGAAAGGAGACTCATGATATGTGCGGTATTGTAGGTGTTGTTAATGGTAAGGGAGCAACGTCGGTGCGCTCTGATGTGTGTAAGTACATGGAACATGGTACTCTCACAGGAATGCTTCGTGGTGCAGACAGTACTGGTATGTTCCAGGTAAGCCCCTCTGGGGGGGTTAAGATGCACAAGCTGCCTGTGGATGGGTATATGTTTCGGTCTAGTATGATGTTCTCTAGGCTTATCAGGGATGCAGATACCTCATCGGCCACTATCATGCACCATCGTGCGGCTACCAAGGGCAGTGTAAACTATGACAATTGTCATCCATTTATTCACGAGGACGGGGATAGATACCTTATAGGCGTACACAATGGCAGTATAAGAAACGCTCCATCTAAGTACGACGGACAGGAGTTCCACGTCGATAGTGATTACTCCCTATACCGTATATTCAGGGAGGGCAAGGAGGCTTTTAAGCACTTGGATGGAGCGTATGCTTTTGTGTGGTACGAAGAGGATCATAAACTTCGTATTGCGTGTAACGGAGAACGTATATTCTCCTTTGCCTTCTGTCACAAAAAGAATTCAATGCTGATAGCATCAGAACCTCGTATGCTAGAGTGGCTTGCCGAGCGTAACTCTATTGATATTGACGATGTGCTACAGCCTGACGCACACAGGCTATTTACATTCGACCTCAATGGTGATTTGCGCCACTTTGAATCGGAACCATTTGAGAAGTACAAGGGATCTGCTATGGGGGGAGCCAGTGTGCAATCAAATTTTACTCGGAGTGGGACTCATGGCCAGAGTACCACGACCACAGCAGATTTGGTTGAGTTTTATGTAGATGAAAAGAAATCCACTGACACCCGTCTGGTGGGTGAAGTGATGATGGATTCTCCCGGAGGAGTGAAAATCCTTCCTGGGAGCATGCTGATGGAGGGACCTAGATACCTGTTAACAGATAAAACTTCCCCCCTTCTCGTACATCTCGTTAAGATTAAGAAAGGCAAGGCAATCCTTAAGGGTGTAGCTTGATAAAGGAGACTACAGATGGAAACCGGTACTATAGAACTTAAAGATGGGTGCACAGCATCCTTTAACTATCTTATTAGCGGGGTAACGGCTAACTGTGGCATGAGGCAATTAACTTCGTTTAACTTTCGCACTCACGCCCCCGGAGGGCCATATGATCAGTGGGGAGTTGGGGTATATACTAGCGGTGATGCACTTAAAGAGCATTTTCTGGAGGCTGCTCCAGCTATCATTAGCCACATAACAGCTCGTGCGAGGGCGTCTCTTATAGTGATGTCGGACAGGATATATGAAAGGGGTGTGAGTAATATGTATATAGGAAATATTATGCATACTAAGCATCTAATGCATATTATTGAGGGGAATAATATAGGCTCTTACACTACATCACACTCTGTAAGAAATCTTACCTATGGCATTGATGAGCACATAATTAAGTGTATGTGCTGGGTGCCCCCGGGCAAAGAGAAGCACATCCTAAGCAAGGGCGTAATCGCAACTACCCCTAAAATAAGAAAGGAATCTAGGATTATATCTGGGTACAAGAACTTCTGTAAGGGAGCACTGGCTAGCATGAGAGTTAAATGAGTGCGACAGCAAACATTCTCCGCTTAGTAAGGGAGCTAGGAGAGGGGCAGTGGGCAGGGCAGGTATGTCCTTTCTGCGAGGCTAGTGATAAGGCATTCTCGATTAACATCTCCAGTCCCTTGGTGGAATACAAGTGTCATAGGGATAAATGCGGGAAGGGAGGTAGGCTGGTGCTAGGTGGTGGTGCTATACCTACTAGCAGTAATGCTACTTCCCCCTTAAAGTACCCAGTGCTCATAGCGTTAAGTGAGGAGCAGGAGGAATGGCTAGACCACGAGTGGGGATTCAAAGAGAGGCATCTCAGAAAGAGTGGCGTCATGTTTTGTCCTACAAATCAAAGACTTAGCCTGCCCATATACAGCACTAATGGGAAGGTAGTAGGGCACAACTTCCGCTCAATGCGGAAAGGAACAAATCCCAAAGCATATGTTACAATGTATGGCAAGGATGATCCTTGTATGTCATACTACCACACAGACAACCGGTGTATTATCGTAGAAGATCAGGCGTCCGCCGTACGTGCTAGTATGTACTGCTCTGCTATAGCTCTTATGGGGACACACATAAGTGTCTCAAAGTTGCGCGCTATACAATCAAAGAAGTTTAGTAAGGTGGTGCTGTGCCTAGATCGAGATGCTATGGCAAAAGCCACGGAGATATCTAGGAAGTACTCAGACTACTTTGGGAGATTCGAGGTGTATTGCCCAGAAGTAGACCTAAAGAATATGGATGAAGATAGGCTTTGTGAAGTATTGCAGGTAATGAACTAGGAGATTGTGGTGAATCTAGGAACAAAGATATTGACGTGCTGCCTAAAGAGTAGAGAAGCATTCCACTCTTTGCGGGACAACGTAGACTTCTCCGGTCTGTCTCCTGACATTGAGTGGCTATCGCATGTCATAGCCAAGTACTATGACACAGACGAGAATGCTACATCCATTAACCGCGACCTGATTAAGGAGCAGGTGCAGAGTAAGTTTGCTAACGCACAAAAGGCCGACCATCTACTTACTCTAATTGACGAATGTTACGCATCCGATTTCTCTACTCCTAATTACGTCAACCTGTATCTGGAGAGTAAGAGGAAGGCAGTGGGCTACAAGCTAGCGACTGCGCTGAGCAGTAGTGAGATAGACGAGGATGCTGTAGAGTCGCTGATGGACGACTACAAGAAATGCTCTGAGGTAGTAGAGGAGTCAGATGATGACAACGTAATCCACAACATGAGTGTAGAGGAAGCCATCAATGAGGTGCTGGATAAGACTGGCCGTATCTACCTAGCCCCCAAGGCTCTCAATGACGCCACTGACGGGGCTCTTCCTGGGGACAGTATCATTGTATTTGCTAGACCAGAGGTAGGAAAGACTGCTTTCTGTTGTACGCTAATGGCAGGGTTTGCTTGGTACGGACTACCCGGAATCTTCTTCTCCAATGAGGAGCCCACTAAGCGTGTTGCCGCCAGGTTCCAGTCTACTATCACTAACATGACAGCAGACGAAATAGAAAAAGAGCCGGAGAAAGCTAGCGCACTACTGGCTAAGCGGGGATACGACAACGTGAGATTTATTAGATTACAATTCTCTACGCCAGCGGAAATAGAGAAGTATGTAAAGATGTACGGGGCCAAGTGGATGATTGTGGATCAGCTAAGAAACATGCACATCCCACGGCTAGAGGGCAAGACTCAGGTGTTAGAGGAAAGCGCCAAGGCTCTTCGAGAAATTGCAGCTAAGCACTCTCTTGTTAGCATTGGTGTAACTCAGGCGGGGGACAGTGGAGATGGTAAATCGTTGTTAGTGCAAGGAGATGTTGACGGAAGTAACACAGGTATTCCAGGAGCCTGTGACTTGATGGTAGGTATTGGAATGACATCCGACATGGAGCAGCAGAACGTGCGGATGATAAATCTTCCTAAGAATAAATTAAGCGGCAAGCATGTGCATTTTCCTGTTCGTATCAACCCACTAGTTAGTAGAATGGAGAACGTATGAGAGTATCAGATTATCTGACAGAAGAAGGAGAGCAGTGGTTCAGGGACATCCGTGTAACGGAGGAGGAAATTGCCGGGATTAACTCACTAATTGCAGAAGGTGCACCCGTGGAGGTAGAGGGTATGCGTTATAATTGTGGAGCAGCGGAGATGCGCTCTTGGGTCATCTTCGGCCGTGAAAAACTGTTGTACACACTTATCGTTTCAGCCTCAAAACTTATATCAGCTGATGCCGCTTCTATCCTAGTTGCCACATTCAATGAACGACAAGAAGAATTGATTGAGGTATTCACATCTGTAGGATTCAAACAGGCATGTGAGTGGGTAGAAAATCCCAATAGTGGTAATGACATTATTGCCTACGTTCTTGCCCTTCCTCCTAATCTATTTAACGCACCAGAGGAGGAGGAAGATGATGGCTGGGACTGGGGCCCCGATGTGGAGGAGGAAGATGATGACTACTAAAAGAGCTACTAGTAAACGTGTAAATACAAAGATAGCTGACAGGATGTACACTAAAGACAAGCTGGGAGAAATACTTACGACTACAGGGATTAGGTGGCTATCGCAATTCAAGCTTACGGAAAGAGAGGTGAGAGCGTTACACAAGGCCTACTACTCTGAGTGCAAGGTAAACTCAGTACCCTACAATTTTTGCTGCGGAATTGAGGAGATGGAGGCTCGCTGCTTGAGAAGCTTGCCAGAGCTTTTGGCGGAGATAATTAAAAAAGCAGAACAGAGAGATTGTGCATTTGTGACCATATCACTTACTAGGAAACGGCATCGCATAGTCCGCCAACTGGCCCGTGTGGGACTGTGGACTAGGTGGGCGCGCAACCCAAACTCATCCAATCATATTTGTATGGGCATCGTGGAAGTACCACCGGCTAGCTGTGTGCGCAACGCTCCCAGGAGGATTCATGCTGATGACTGGTTCTAATGTAGATAATATAGATATAAATATCCTTATAGATCAATGGCTTACAGAACATGCGAGAGAGGACAGGACATGGGACAGAGAGGTGGGAGTAGACGTACAGTTTGACAAATGGGAAGATATGTGGTATCATTGATTATACTACTATATATAGTATATATACTATGTAGTAGATATAAGAGATAATATATATATAAGAGCTCTTATATTGTTTTATATATAACAGTTATAAGAGCTTCTAAGAGTATTATACCAAACATCCTATCATCTGTCAACCCCCGTCACAGTAGGTATTCGATATGGCAAACATAAAACTGCAAACTACTTACATCTGCAAGGACGATTGTGAGTACGGAGGATGTCCACGCCACTTAGCAACTCTTGAGTACCAGTCGTGCTCAGACGCCTACAAATTTGTCTTAGGGCACAAGGTTGTGCACTTCGAGAGGGGGGAGTTAGAGGCCGTTATATCCCTATTACGCAGCATAGACAGGACGGACAGTGTAAACGTAGATGACATTACCTAAAATCCTAACCACAAAAGATCCACAGAACATATACAATTCGAGCAACTATCTGGTCCTAGACTTTGAGACTACTAGCCTAGAGAAAGGTAGTAGCTTAAACAGGGACAATAAACTTCTTCTTGCGTGCTGGAGGATCAATGGAGAAAGTAAAAGTAAATGGGGAGGAGAGTACGACATGGAATGTCTGGCCAAGGACATTGCCTCAGTTGAATTTGTGGTCGCTCACAATGCAGCCTTTGAGCTTGGGTGGCTACTTAGATGTGGTGTTGATTTGCGGAAAGTTATTGTTTACGACACCATGCTGGCGGAGTGGGTGCTACTTGGCAATTTGTCCAGAGGATTACAAGACCTGTCCTTGTCGCAAAGCTGTGTAAGGAGAGGGGTGGGCAGTAAGGAGGATGTAGTAGCTAGCCTTATACATCAGGGTGTAGACCCACAAAGCATCCCACCAGAGTGGCTCATTCAATACTGTCATCAGGACGTAGCTATCACTGAACAACTATTCCTGAAACAGAGGGAGTTGTTGGTAGAGAAAAGACTTCTGCACATACAACTAGTGAGGTGCCTTCTTACTCCGGTGCTAGTGGATATGCAGTTTGAAGGACTGACCCTAGACAAGGAGGCGGTATATAGTGAGTACGAGGCTGTAGAGAGGGAATACAGCACTACACAGATACAGCTAGACCAGTTCGCTAAGGCTCTCGACTTCGAGGGAATCAATTGGAGAAGCAATCAGCAGGTGGCAGAGTTTCTGTATGATGTTCTAGGATTTAGTGAAGTTATGGACAGGCGCAAGAATCCTATCCGCACAGACACAGGCGCTAGGAAGGCGGATGTAAACACTATCCATGCCCTAAAATGTAAGGACAAGCATCAGAAGAAATTTATCCAGCTATACACTAGGCTAGCAAAGCTAGCAGCCTCACTAAGTAAGAGCCTAAATTTCTTCAAGGCTGTATGTGATGAGCATGGAGGAACATTCTATGGGAGCTTCAATCAGGGAACCACCAAGACTCACCGCTTGTCCAGCTCTGGCAGACCTGTAAAGATTCCGGGAAAGGATAAGGGCACATTCTCTGCGCAGTTGCAAAATGTTCCTAGAGAGTACAAAACGATGTTCAAGGCGAGAGCCCCTGACTGGAAAATGTTTGAGGCGGATAGTGGGCAGCTAGAGTTTAGAGTAGCCGCCATACTAACTAAAGATCCTGTTGCATGTAAGGAAATCATAGAAGAGGAGGATGTCCACCAGATTACAGCAGACTATCTAACAGCTAATGGAGAAGCTACCTCTAGGCAGGAAGCAAAAAGCAGAACCTTCCGCCCTCTCTTTGCTGGGAGTAGCGGAACAAAAGCAGAGCAAGCTTATTGTAAATTCTTTCAGGAGAAATACAATGTTATGTACAACACTCAGTACTCATGGGTGTTGGATGTACTAAGGGACAAGGAACTAATAACACCATACGGTATGAGGTACAGCTGGCCCTACTGTAAAATGGAATCCAGCGGATATATTGCACACACAACGGAGATATTTAATGCACCAATTCAAGGCTTTGCGACGGCGGAGATCATACCTATTGCCCTCATACATGCGTGGCACAGACTCAGTGGCCAGAAAGTTAGGCTCACACTCACTATTCACGACAGTGTGGTTGGGGAGGTACATGAGAGCGTAGACCCCGACTACCTACGAAAAGTATTAGCTGTCTGTTTCACAAGGGATGTTTACAAATTCCTAAAGCTATGCTATAATTATGATATAGGAGAAGTTCCTCTAGCGGCAGGAGTTAAGATAGGAGATAGGTGGGGACAGGGAGATGAGCACACAGCCACTGTGTACCCCACAGATGACAACGTAATTCATTGGGCAGTTAAGTCCACTAAGCAGAGACATACGGAGAAAATATTTAATGGCAGATAAGAAAAGCGGTGTAGTAGAAAAGATCTATGAGAACCAGACAAGTAAGGGGCTCACTACTTATACCATTGTTGTAGATGGGGAGCGATTCGGCACATACACCAGTCGCCCTCCCTGCAAGCAAGGAGATGCTGTCGAGTTTTTCTACAAGAACAACGGCAGCTTTAACAACGTAGACGTAAAGACCATCAAGAAGGTAATGGATGCCACGCCAGCGACGGTCACTAGTGGGCCCACACCGTCGTATGCCAAGCGTAATGACGATGTGCAAAATGCTATTACTTTCCAGGCCGCGCGCAAAGATGCTCTACAGTTTCTAGAAATCCTCGTAGGTCAGGGGATTCTGGATAGTGGCACAAAGGCTAAGGGCAAACAGATCGAGGTGATGGAAGCCTATCTAGATAAGTACACACAGCGATTCTTTGATGATACGAAGAGCTTAGGCCATGTAAAGCGGGAAGCAGATGCTCTAGTCAAAGTTCACAAAGCACAGGCTGTAGATGCGGAACAACAGGAGGGCCCAGATGACGAGATTCCCTTTTAAGGAGAAGGACTGAGAACACCGTTCTATTTGAGTGTGGCCCCTATCAAGTGCGGATAGGGGTTGCAGGGGCTCCCGATGATATCAAGAGTTGCTATGAGGTGTTCAATACAAGGACAGAGGTAGTGGAGGATAAGCAGCTTATTCTGCCTAACGCTATACATCAGGCCATGATGTTCGCCGCTAGACTGGAGGAGCTTAAAGCTTCTAATATGGAAGACTTCAAGTGGATTCCTCTAGACAAGGACGAGGAATACTCGGAGGAGTGATATGCTGAAAGAGCACGACGTGAAAGTAGTGAACAAGCTAAAGCTACTTAGTATGGATAATCCTGTCAATCTGCGCTGCTCTCATGTCGCAGCTCTTTATCACAAGAAACGCTTAATCAGTGTAGGTGTTAACAAGACAAAGACCCACCCCCTATCCTTTAAGCTTAGCGGCTTGCAGCATAAGAAATATCTGCACGCTGAAATAGATTGCTTGCTAGGTGTAGAGGGTAATCTATCTAAGCATACGTTGTATGTCGTAAGGGCAGACAGGAATGGCGAGCTTGCGCAGAGCAAGCCGTGCGAGCATTGCCAGACATACATAAAGGAGCTGGGGGTGGGCAGGGTTGT
>CAZEMX010000024.1:6664-11029 GCA_964513415.1 uncultured Nitrososphaerota archaeon | reverse complement strand
GTTCTAGTATATGCACACCTCCCTTCAATAATGACAGACAGAACAGAATATATAGAGAGTACTACCAGAAGTTTTACAATCAATACCTGTACTTCGAGCAACTTCTAGAAGAAATGGAGAGTGTTTATGGAGCATGAGAGTACATTTGTGCCGTTCCCTAAGATAGCAAGACTTCGTAGGGACATTCTCATTACTGAGAAGATTGATGGTATTAATGCACAGATTGTTATAGTGCCACGAGGCACTTACGCCGACGGAAATTTGTTTGGCAAGCCAGTAGCTGACTGCGGAGATTTCTGGATATACGCAGGAAGCCGTAACAGATGGGTCACTCAGGAGGACGACAACTTCGGGTTTGCTGGGTGGGTACAGGATAACAAGGAAGAGCTAGTTAAGCTGGGCCAAGGCAGACATTTTGGGGAATGGTGGGGCAGAGGCATTAATCGTGGGTACGGCATACAGGATAGACGATTTAGTTTGTTTAACGTTAGTCGATGGATGCTCCCGAATGCGATTAAAAGTCTTCCAGAATGTTGCTACATAGCTCCCCTGTTATACTCCGGTCCATTCTCCACAGAAGCTACTGACTCTGCCCTAAGGTGTTTGGAAGTAGCTGGAAGTAGAGCAGCTCCTGGATTTATGAATCCAGAAGGTATAGTAGTGTGGCACACTGCCGCCAATGTAGGATTTAAGCAGACGCTTAAGGATGATGGTATGCCTAAAAGTTTGGTGAGTAATGAAAATACTAGTAGCCTGTGAGTACAGTGGCGTAGTAAGAGACGCCTTTATAGCCAGAGGACATGAAGCTATTAGCTGTGATATTTTACCCACAGAAAAAGAGGGACCACACTACCTAGGAAATGTTCTTGACATATTGCACGATGGATGGGACGTGATGATCGCACATCCTCCCTGCACACATCTAGCCGTTAGCGGGGCTAAGTGGTTCAAGTACAAACAAAAGGAACAGGAGGAGGCCTTAGGGTTTGTGCAGGTGCTACTCGACGCTCCTATAGAAAAGATATGTTTAGAGAACCCAGTGTCAGTTATATCATCTAAGATTAGAAAACCAGATCAGATAATTCAGCCGTGGCAGTTTGGCCATACGGCTACGAAAACTACCTGTTTGTGGCTAAAGAATCTTCCTAAATTAGTTCCCACAAATATCGTAGGTAAGGGAAACTTTGTTATCACTAAAGGGGGGCGTAAGTTACCTGAGTGGTATAATCTTCCTCCTAGTGAGGATAGAAGTAAGATTAGGTCTAGAACCTTTGAAGGTATAGCGGAAGCTATGGCGGAGCAGTGGGGATAACTATATGAAACTAGTAGATGGTTTAACAGAAGAAGACTATGGTGTTTCTGTATCAGCTATGCTACAGTATGTAGTCGATTATTTGGACGACAAGGGGATGCTAGAAGATCATGTGTTCACTTTCCCCGACGGCAGTACATGGGCAGCTACTGGGTATGACGATCCCCCACAGCCTAGCGACATCATAGAATTTTAGGAGAAGAATAGAATGTATAAATGGATAAAGGCTGCACGTAGTAGCATTACAGGTAGATGGGTGTCCCTGGAATGGGCTAAGAAAAATCCACTAATCAGTGTAGTGCATAAGTTTAAGAAGCTGCTAACTAGCAAACGCAGCCACTAAGAGAGGAGAACTACCATAGCCAGTACATTACATACTCCGTGGAGTAGCATAGGCTACTTAGTAGCTAAGCGCACATACGCACGGAGACTAGATCCAAGTAATCCTGACAGTGCCACAGAGGAGTGGCATCACATAGTAGAAAGAGTTATAGACGGAGCACTTACCCAGCTAGGAGTACCATTCACTAAGGAGGAAGTGGACAGGCTACGAGAGCATATGCTAATGCTACGAGGTAGTGTGGCAGGTAGATTCTTGTGGCAGCTAGGTACTTCCACAGTAGACAAGCTGGGAATGTCCAGCCTACAAAATTGTGCAGCAGTGTGTGTGGATGAGCCTATACGACCCTTCACCTGGGCAGCCGACATGTTAATGCTGGGCTGCGGAGTGGGATTCAATATTCAGAGAGAGTACGTGTACCAACTGCCTAAGGTGTCTCCAAACTTTTGTCCGCCGTCTAGGGTAGATAATGCCTCCGCAGACTTCATTGTTCCTGACACTAGGGAGGGATGGGTAAAGCTACTGGAGTATACTCTAAGAGCAGCTTTTCCTGAGAGTAAAAGTGACAAACATAGCTTCTCTTATTCCACTCAGTTAATTAGAGGAGCAGGTGCTCCTATCCGTGGGTTCGGAGGAACCGCGAGTGGTCCGGAGATATTGTGTGAGGGTATTGCAAACATATCTAAGGTGTTGGAGAACAGAAAAGATAAGAAGCTACGCCCTATCGATTGTCTAGATATTATGAATATCATAGGGGCTATAGTAGTGGCAGGTAACGTCCGGAGGTCCGCTGAGATAGCCTTAGGGGATTCGGATGATTTCCAGTATCTTAGATCTAAAAGATGGGACACGGGAAGCATTCCCAACTGGAGAGTGAATAGTAACAACTCCGTGGTGTGCAATAATTTTGAAGATCTTCCAGATGAATTGTGGAGGGGATATTTGGGCAATGGAGAGCCCTTTGGTATAATCAATCTAAAGCTGTCTCGCTCTGTAGGTAGAACCGGAGACACTAGGTATAAAGATAAGAATGTTATTGGGTACAATCCGTTAATTGCTAGCGGCCTAAACGAGTAATCGTTTTTGAATAATCCGAATATCGGGGGAAGCCTTAGTTGGTAATCCCGACGCACGCACCGGAGTTGCACCGCTGTGGGCGCTAGAGACTGACAAGGAGGCCCGTATCGACGGGCTATGATACAGTCCGATCTATACGTATAATATGAAGGTATAGAAGTCATGTGCTGGCGCAGCACGGGGACTCGCCACTAACCAGGTCAGTAGTGATAGCGATGTTATCACGAAAGTAACAGAATGGTGCAGAACAAAGTTTACATAATTATGAGACATGCTGTTTAGCGGAAGTGTTTCTTCCTAATTGTAGAACACAGGAAGAGTTGTTGGATGTATGTAAGTTGTTGTATAAGATTAACAAGCACAGCCTTGCTATAGGATGCCACAACAAAGAAACAGAGGCGGTAGTGAATAAGAATATGCGTATGGGCATAGGTATGACTGGGTATCTACAGGCTACGGAGGAGCAAAGAAGCTGGCTGCCTACTACTTACGAGGCTCTGAGAAAGTTTGACGAAGAGTACAGCGAGGAACATGGGTTCCCCATCTCTATTAAATTGACTACAGTGAAGCCTTCTGGGACGCTCAGCCTATTGCCCGGAGTCACAGCAGGTGCACACCCCGCATATGCACAGTATCTTATTCGTCGTATACGTATCTCTAGCAGTAGTCCTCTAGTGAAGAGGATTCGAGACTCCGGTATTCCTGTAGAATTTGTCAAGCATCTTGACGGAACGGAGGATAGAACTACCGTAGTGGCTGAGTTCCCCTTCTCTTATCCGGAGGGCACTACTCTGGCCCCTGATATGTCCGCCATAGATCAGCTTGAGGTGGTCAGGAGACTCCAAAGAGAATGGAGTGACAACTCAGTAAGCTGTACTATATACTACAATCCAGAAGAGTTGCCAGATATTCGAGAGTATTTGAGTAAGTATTATAATGATAACTTCAAAAGTCTAAGCTTCTTGAGACACAGTGGGCACGGCTTCCATCAAGCACCCCTGGAAGAGATTACCAAGGAAGAGTACGATAGGAGAGTGGCTAAATATATCCCGCTTAATTCTTTAGAGGTAGCAGAGTTCGAGGAAGATCTAGAATGTGCTGGAGGAGTGTGCCCCATTAAGTAGGAGACAAGTATGGTAAGACCTAGTATTGTGGCAGTGTTCTTGTTTAGCATAGGAGTAGCCCTTGGATATTTCTCTAACTTCCGCCCATCCTGCCCCGCCGTTACAATTGTCCTTTCCCTTCCCAGCAAACTTACCGTACCAGATTTCTCTGAACGATCCGCTAACTGTGTCAGGGATGCTATATACAACGAGTCGCGCGGTGAGAGCTTGTCTGGAAGAATTGCTGTCGGTCAAGTTGTTATCAACAGAGCGGCCACTGGTAAGTGGGGAAGCACAGACGTTTGTAAAGTTTTCCAGGAGCCCTATCAGTTCGACGACAGTTCGCCAGCTCCAGTTTCCATTCTAGATAAGGCTGCCTTACAGGACGCGGAGGAGATGGCTCATTACTTGCTGTCCTACCCTCAATCTGTTCAGCCAGAGTTTAAGGAGTTCTATTTCTTCAATTCTAATCCCCCTAGGGAAGGAGCCTATACTATAGGAGACCACCATTTCTATAAGGAATGGAGATGATT
>CAZEMX010000024.1:3238-6564 GCA_964513415.1 uncultured Nitrososphaerota archaeon | reverse complement strand
AAAGGAGAAGAAAAATGGTAAAGGTATTGTTGGCCCTCATGCTACTGTGCGTGACGGGCTGCGCAACTAATAGGAACTCTTCCAACTACGCAGCCTACTTGGATGCTGTGCAGAAGATTGAGAGTACAAAATCAATGGCCTCAGAAACTAGGGCCATGAGTAGGGACAGTCAGTATGACGCTATGCTGGCTAAGTGTAGCACAGATAGTTGTGTGGGGCAGGTGGCTGCATTCAAGGCCATTGCTGATACAGTTGATTCTTTGGCAGGTAACGGTGGTAAGACAGCAGCAGTCGCTGCACCACAACGGGAGCCTACATTCAGTGATAAGGCGCTGGCTTGGGCTTCTGTTCTAGTACCCGGAGTTACACAATATGCTAGTATTGTAGAGAACGGTAAGACACAGCGACATTTGTCTGACAATACAGCCACAGTGCAGGAGTCACAGAATAGTATGTGGGCTACCATCATGTCCTCTCAGTCAGAGAGTTGGGCACAGGTGGCCGCTATTCCCAGCGTTAGCGTGGGTGGAAACTATGGGGACACGGCAGGAACTTCCCTAACTTCTGGGGACGGTAATGTAGTAGGTAATCAGAACAATAACTCCGGGCGGTTTGATAGTAACGGACCGTATGATTATTCTGGAGACTGTAGAGACGCCGGTACCTGTTCCAGTGACACACCCTAATCCTCTCTTAGAGAGTATCAAGAAGAGGCTGGAGAGAGTATCTCCAGCTTCTATTGGTATGAGAGGACGACACTTCAGTAAAGAAGTATTGCTCATAGCCGCTGATGTGGTGTATAATAAACTTAAGGAAGGAGACAGTCTAGTGCCTGACAGTTTCGTAGATACCAAATCCTCTAACCCCTTTAGCCAGTACGGTCTTGATTATTTCGATGGAAACAACCTAGACTGCTACGAGAGGACAGATTTGATAAACATAATCAAACGACTAGTTGAGATAGGATACTGGTGGAAGATGGCAGCCAGTATTCCAGCTAAGGAAGTATTATGTCAGACGGAGTGATCGGCCTAATAGATGCAGACATCCTAGTTTATCGTTGCGGCTTTGCTGCGGAAAAAAATCACTACCACGTAAGACAGCCTGCACACGATATTACTACTACTCTGGATAGTAGTAAAGAGCTAAAAGACTTTCGTAAACTTTGTGAAGGAGAAGATCTTGAAATTGAAAGAGAGCGTGTTGTTCAGCCCATTGACTTCTGTTTGCAAATGGTTAAAACTTCGTTGGATGCGATTAAAGATGTGGTGGGAATGGACTCTCATCTCTATCTCACAGGATCAGGAAACTTTAGAAAAGATGTCGCCACCATACTACCCTACAAAGGAAACCGTTCAGAGTTTGATAAGCCCCTCTGGTACCAAGAAATCCGGGAGTACATGCAAGAAGTGCACGGGGCCCAAATCATCGACGGGCAAGAGGCGGACGACGAGATCGGAATACGAGCCTACGAAATTAAAGAACACTCGCAAGAAAAAGCAGTAGTAGTGTCAATAGATAAAGACCTAGACATGATAGAGGGCTTACATTACAATTGGGTGACGGGAGCTAAATATAAGATAGACTCTAGGCAGGCTATACGCAACTTCTACTTACAGATGCTAACAGGGGATAGAACAGATAATATCCCAGGGATACAGGGAATTGGTCCCAAAACAGCGGAAAAGGTCCTAAAGGATTATACTAAAGAATCTGTTTTGTATGCTTGTGTCAGAGATGAGTGGGACAAGTATTACCCCGATGGCTATGAGGGTAAGTCTACTAACAAGGTGCTGAGAGAGATAGGTAGGCTCTTGTGGATTAGACGTAAAAGAGACGAACTATGGGAGCCTCCTGTATGATGATAACAGCTGCGCGTGTAGATAATATAACTAATCCATATCAAACAAAGGCCAAGAAAGTGCTGTGCTTATGCAGCGCCGGGATGCTAAGGAGCCCTACTATAGCTAATACTCTACACAAAGAGTATGGATATAACACCAGAGCAGCAGGGGTAGATGCTTATCATGCACTCATTCCTGTAGATGAGGTGTTGCTTACTTGGGCGGATGAGATAGTGTGTGCGGAGCCTTCCGTCCACAGAAGGCTAGTAGAACTGTATCCATCTATTCCACTGAGAATAGTGGTGCTAAATTTACCGGACATCTTTGAGTGGAACAGTGCTGAACTAATCAGACTCATAACCAAACAGTATGAGGATTCTGTTACTATGGAAAGAGCCTTTGCCTAAGAAAATAATTGAACGTACTAGGGGAGGAGGTAGATACACAGAGGCGGAATTCTGGAGTTTTATCCGCTCTGCTCTTAGACAGAAGAGCAGGAGATGGGCACCTATCTATCAGTGCATGAATGATGCTAGAAGAGTCAGCAAGGACAAGTCCAATCCTAAACTTAAGTGGCAGTATAAGTGCGCTAAGTGCAGGAAATGGAAGCCAGCTAAAGAAGTCAGTGTAGATCATATAGTCCCCGCAGGGAGTCTGAGAAGGGAAGAAGATCTAGCTAGGTTCGTGTCCACGCTGTTCTGCGAGCAGGATAATTTGCAGGTGTTATGTAAGCCCTGCCACGATAAAAAAACCAAGGAGGATACTAAACGATGACACCGGCTGAGTACCAAAGAAAGACTAGTGTATTTGCTGTTTACCCCAAAGATAATGAATTGCCTTATCTGTCCCTAGGACTAGCAGCGGAGGCGGGAGAGGTGGCAGATAAGATAGCTAAGTATTATAGAGGAGACAAGGAGCTTACTCTAGAGGACCTGAGGAAGGAACTAGGTGACTGCTTGTGGTTTGTCAGTCAGTTCTGCAACCGATACAATTGGACACTAGAAGAGCTTATGCAAGAGAACATATTCAAGCTGGCCGATAGGCAGGCTAGAGGAAAGATTATGGGAAATGGAGACAATCGCTAGTGTCTAAGATATCCGTAGAGCTCCTAGACCACATGGGCACAGACCTGACTCCTGTTAATGCCGCTAGAGTCTCTATGAACAAGGCAAGTGACTGGGAGATAGAGAATATTGTCACTGAAGTAGATGCTGATAGCAGAGTATACCATGAGTATCCTATCCTAAAATTAAAGGACAAAGACGCTAAGCTAATTTCCTATTTAGCTTCTAATGGTCACACCTCCTGCTTCGAGCACCAAGTAGCTAGCTTCCGTTTAAAGGTGCCAATCTTCGTAGCTAGGCAGATCCAGAGGCATCGAACCTTCGCCTACAATGAGGTATCTAGACGTTATGTGAAGGACGACCTAGAGTTTTATTGGCCAGACAAGTGGCGTAAGGCTGCTGCTAATGTTAAGCAGGG
>CAZEMX010000024.1:0-3138 GCA_964513415.1 uncultured Nitrososphaerota archaeon | reverse complement strand
GAGGTGAGAGAAGTGGCGCAGATGATTAATGACGTGTTAGTAGAGCTGTGGCCCATCAGTATGAAGGAGCTAATGAAATGATATTCGCACATATGCCCAAATATACAACTATGCTTCCTTACGAGTCGGAGAGACAGAAGAGTATTTTTGAGGAATATATTAACCAAAAAACATTAGCAGATAGACATAATGATGGCAAGTCTAAGCTTAGCTTAGTGCTAGACGCCCCTAAGGCCCTAGAAGGTCTTGCCCGTGTATTGATGCAGGGGGAGAGGAAGTATAGCCGCACCAATTGGAGCAAAGGGCTTCCTCACACTAGCGTGGTGGATAGCCTGATGCGTCATCTATCGGCGTATATGGCAGGAGAAGATAATGACTCAGAGAGTGGTTGCCCTCATGTAGACCACGTACTTGCTAACGCTCTATTCCTAGCAGAGCTAACAAAAACTCACCCATCTCTAGATGATAGGACACACCGGAGGGGTGGAGATCGTTCCCCTGGCTCGTGATAGCAGTTTGCTTAGCTGTAGTATTTGTATATTTCTGGTGTAAGGAGAAGAGACGACATGACATTAGTTAGTATGAAGAAGTCCACTGCGCAGGAAATCTTGCGCGCCATTAAGTACGCACTCCCAGAGTTGGAGGATTTGGCCCATTGCGGCGACATCAAAGAAGAGGTTAGTAACGATCTATTTGATGCTATGCTGGCCATGGAGGACGCGCTATCAAAATCCTAACTCTAGATATCGAGACGACATTCATGGTGTCGGGGCACTGGAGTTTGTGGGGAGTGAATGTAGGACTCAACCAGATACTTGAGCATGGCTCTGTTATCTGTTGGGCCGCTCAATGGGTAGGGGAAGACAAGGTGATGTGGAACAGGCAGGGCAATAAAGATTTCCTGACTAAGATACATTCTCTTCTAGACAAGGCAGATGCTATCCTTACCTATAATGGCAAGAAATTTGATTTGCCTCTACTCAATCTTGAGTTTGTTAAGGCGGGGCTACCCCCTCCCGCTCCGTACCGTCATCTAGATCTTTTAGAAACAGTTAAAAAGCAATTTAGATTTCCGAGTAACAAGCTTGAGTATGTAGCCTCTCAGTTAGGTATTACTCAGAAAATAGCACACGAAGGGTTCCCTCTATGGGTAAAGTGTAGAGATGGGGACAGAGCCGCTTGGCGAGACATGAAGGAATACAACATAGGAGATATCATTACTCTGGGGGAACTATACAATAAGATTAAGCCTTGGATTTCTGGGCACCCTAATGAGTCCTTATACAACTACTCCACTGATATACAATGTACTACCTGTGGAGGGGTACATCTACAGAAAAGAGGCTTCCATGTAACGGGAGTTGGTAGATATCAAAGATATAGATGCAAAGATTGTGGGTCGTGGAGTAGGTCTAGAATTAGTGATGTTGGAAAAGAAGAGCGCGCCTCTCTGCTAGCTCCTATGTGAGGAAGATATATGGAAATACATAACAAATGGTTTGAGAGATGGGCATCCATATATACGGATAAGGGCGCCAGTGATGGATGGGAAAAGGCTAAGTTGTGGGCAGGACGCACTATTCCTGCCCCCCTCCTACCGCGACTAAAGAAGAGTATAGAAGAAGAATTTGGCAAAAGAGATCTTGCAGCAGAGGAGAACGAATGAACAACAAGGAGTTCGAGGTAAACATCAAGATGCTAGATGACGCGGTAGAGTATTTAGTGGAACTTAATATGAAGGGAGGGGCCACCCTAGTAAATGAATGGGTACTTGAAAACATTCAACACACGATCTCTTTTCTAGAACGTACTCTGAGGGACACAGGAGGAGGTTTAGGAAGCGAGCAGGAGTATGACGATTACTAAGATACTAGCTACGTCAGATACTCACTTCCAGTTTGATAGTAGCAAATGGCCCTCATGTGATGTGTTTATACATGCGGGAGACTTGATGATGTCAGGCGAGGAGAAAGAATGGACGGGGGTGAGTGACTGCTTGGCGCAGGTAAGGGCTCCGGTCAAGTATCTAATACCTGGAAATCATGATAGACGTATAGAGAGATTTGAGTCTTTGTCTCAAAAGGAGCTCGAGGATCGGGGAGTAAACCTAGTACTTCCCTCTTCTCCTGTGGTGTATCTTCCTAGTGGGCACAGTATGTTTTGCCTTCCGTACGTACCCAATTTGCCTCAGTGGTCCTACAGTAAGACCGAGAAAGAAATAATGGACTACTTATATGGGTGGTGGTCTTGGCCAGACGGGCCAGATATAGTAGTGTCCCATGGCCCCCCCTATGGTATACTAGATAAAGTACCTCAAGAGGGCAGCGTGGGAAGCAAGGCTGCGAAAAGCTGGTGGAGCCTGAGGAGAAAGAAGCCTAAGATATGGATATTCGGGCATATACATGAGGGATATGGAAGTGAGGTTGTGGGAGACACCGCGTTCTACAATGTTTCCCATTGTGACGCTAGGTACAAAAAAGTTAATCCTCCTGTCGAGATAGAGATATGACCCTACTGCCGTAAAAAAGAAAGCCCCCTTAATTGGGGGCTTTTTTCATTTCTGCTCTTCATATTTCTTTATGCAGTCCACCAGCACCTTATGCTTATATCTGCATATCCCGTAGTCTAGGGTTAGACTGTGTGCATACTCTAGCACACTATCTCCCTCCTTCACTTCTTTTATAGCATCACATTCAGCTAATGCACTAGGAGGGCACCACAAAGGGTCACGGGTTGTTTGCTTTATGAATGGACTCGTTAATGTCCCGCACCCCGTCATCAGTAAAGACGCAAGCAGTATTAGTGCTTTCATCTGGTGTATCCTCCTTATGTTCTCTTAGTTTCTGTATCTTAGAGGACACAGCCTGCTCTGCATTAAGAGCCTCCTTACCCTCCTTAGTTAGCCTGTCAGCTCTTTTCCCTTCATAGGAAGCTTGCGCAGTAGCCTGTGCTAGCAGGCAATCGCTCTTGCCCTCTTCATATTGCATATGCCTATCGACTAGCCATCCTGTTACAACTGCCGCAGCTAACGCTGCGTATATGTATTTCTTATAAGGAGCTAGGTATTTAAGTATTTTCATACAGTCCCCTATGTAAACGCATGTGCGTATGCCCGATCATTGGTAAACGGGTGCGTGA
>CAZEMX010000023.1:0-22316 GCA_964513415.1 uncultured Nitrososphaerota archaeon | reverse complement strand
CAGGCGCAGCTTGGAATCGAAGTTGCAAGCGGTGAACAACCCCTCTCGATCTGGCTGACCAAGTCAAATGACATATCCGTGGCGCAGGGCTGTTCAGAATCCTCGACAATCGGGGTCTTCTCCAACTCTCCAGCAACTGCCACGATCACGCTTCAGTGGGTGGGCGCCGTGCCCGCTTCCTCAAGCCTCTCCCTTTCGAAGGAATCCGGCGCGACAAACTACTCCTCTTCCTTGGTATTCTCTGCGGGTGCAGGAACTCCTGCAGGGGCCTTTACGCTCAGGGTCACCGCGAGCGCCGGAGGCGTCTCGGGGCACATCGATGTAACCATCGCCGTATCGCAGGCATACTGCACCCTCACCATATCCGCTGGGCCCGGGGGGACGACGCACCCGTCGCCTGGGGTCCGCCTATGCTCGATCGGCTCCATACAGCAGGCGGTTGCCGTGCCTTCCGAAGGGTATGCCTTCGATCATTGGGCATTGGACGGCTATTACTACTCTTCTGCGCCGCAAATCTCCTTACTTATGGATAAGGACCACTCCCTTAATGCTTACTTCTCTGCAGCACCCACCGCTTTGGAAAAGACTTTAGTCTTCGAGGCAATGATCTGGAATGGCAGCGGCTGGGATCGTGGGGACTTCTCGGAGTGGGGTGCCGTTTTTATAACCGGCGGGGCGCCTCCCCAATCCTTCTCCGACTCACCGCACAGCATTCTGCTGGCATCGGCGACAGTTGTCGCCTTCCAGTTTGTGCCTGTCTGCAGTGGCGGATCACTACTCAACGAAACTGGGGATTCGCCTTTGTCGTCGCTCTTCGCACTCGACGTGATCAACTCGAGCGGGACTATCCATGTGGCGCCTTCCTCTGCCTCATATCCGCAGTCATGTAGCGTCTATGCTGGCACAGAGCCCGTGACCATAATGCTCTATCTCAAGGGCTTCGACTTCGCCTTACACGTCTCCTCCCCGACGCCAGACTGGGGTGCGGTAGACGTCTCGTCAGACTCCCCTAGTTGGCCGATATACTATGCCGCCTATAGTGCCTACACAAATGGCTACGGCGTGTATACTGTCGACACAGGCTATCATATATCAGTGAAGGCAGAACCGTTCAGCGGATACTACTTCGACAGGATTGTCGTTGGTGACCGGACCTTCTACTCGCCTGAGGTTACATTGGGTCCGGTCGTATCCAACGGGTCTGTAGAAGTCTACTTCTCTGCCGCGCCCCCGACGTTCGACCTCCAGATATCATCAACCGCCGGCGGCACGACACTACCGTCGCCGGGGCTATACCGGCTGCCGCGTCATTCGATCCAGGATGTTGCGGTCTATCAGATCGTCGACGGCCACTCCTTCGCGGGATGGTTTTTAGACGGGGAATACGCCGGCGGATGCCCCTCAATATCTGTAATGATGGACTCCGACCACTCCCTCCTCGCCAAGTTCGAGGATGACTATTGGGACCCCGACCGGATCAACGTAATGCCCTGCGACCTGGAGACCGGCATCATGTACCGAAGACTCATCAGTGGAGAATGTATCGGAGTAAACATCTCCGGTCGAATAAGCGGCATAACCGCACCAACACCAGTCTCTTTAACTGTCTGGTTCAGCGCCGGCAGCACATCTCACTTGGGCTCCACGCTAGACATCATAGACGACGGATCATATCGCGCCAAGGCCGAGGCGATAGCTGACGAGTCCGGATTCTTCTCGACTGTGATAGGCAACCTCACGGGGTGCTGGATCGTACGCAATCTCGACCCTGGCTCCCGCCATCTAGTATTTGCAGAGGTGACCGCCGGCGGAGTGACCTACTCTGCAAACGGCTCATGGACTGCCGAATACATCGCCGCGCATCCCGCCTTCAGCTACAACCTGTCTGGCGTACTGGCCACCGTCCAACTGACCTACTCCGACGGAAGTCCGCTTGAGGGGCGCGTGGGGTCATATGTCATATCCATCAACGAGATCGACATAGGCTTCTCCTATCCGAACGACCGGTCTGGCAACTGCCTCCTGTGGATCCCCTATGCTATTATGGAACGCATCAACTACATCGCCCGCAACTGGTCCCTCTCCATCTTCTCCAACCTCAGCGGCTCCCCCTCCGCAATACCGTCGTTCCTACCGTCTCAGATCCGTTTCACGGCACTCTCCGGTCAATTCCTCATGCATAACGATACGCATCTTGCGATACAGGCTTTCGATTGGGGGTCTGATGGTCTCGAGCCGGTCGAGGGGGCATCTGCAGTCCTCTGGTGGGGGGATGAGCGCATCTGGGGCAGCTCAGCGGCGGAGTTCATTGATATCGGTCTCTCTGCCCCTTCAGAATGCGTGCTTCTTCAGGGATACGCGGGCAGCGTCCTGATCTCGCCCGACCAGCTGAGGTGGCATATCGACGCCTCGCTGAGCATAGATCTAGAGGGCGATTTCCTGAAGGGTGCGATACTCGTCACGCATCCGAGCATCTCCGCAGCAGTCGCTGGCAGGCCCTCCGGATGCAGGCTATATCTCATGCTGCTGCCTCCCGACTCGAACAATGTTCTATACTGTCCGACTAGGTCTGGCGTCTTTCTCCTTGCGTCGTCGGCGGCTCCGCCTCAGGGGTGGTAATGGGGGCACATGACGATGCACCATGGATTGGTTCGCATGATGGTGGCGCTTGCCGTCATTTTTGCGGTCTGCTACTCCGCCGTCATGGCTGGCTACTACATTCAGGGGGCCTGGAGCATGGGGGAGGCGTCCATCATCGATAAGGGGCTGGAGCTGGGTGATGCACTCTTCGAGAACGGCACCGTTGTGATAAGGGGCGTCTCTACGGGCCCGCACCAGATGGTCGCCTTCCACCTCGGAACTGGAAACGTCTCAATCAGCCTCTCTGGGGACTCGGTGTTTTGGTCCTTCCCAACGAATGCGCTGATCGTCCGAAACCTCTCACTGAACCGCAATGTGGATGCCGGCATCGTTTCTGTCGCGCCCGCGCCTCCAATATCGATGTTCGAGGTCAACGGCTCCTTCATGATGCGGCCGCAGGTATGTCTGTCATACGAGGTAGATAATGGCAGCATCGGCGGAAGGCCTCTGCACAAGATCTCCATATCTTCGTGCTACCTCTCCGACTTCTGCGCATCCGGCCGCTTCGACATCCTCAAGGAAACCTCGGATATAATCCGGAACCAGTACAGGCGGGAGTGCCTCTATGACTGCGTGGTGGTTGTCTACATAGACGCCGTCGAGGCGGCGTCATTCCAGGTCCGCTCCGGCGAGCAGATATTGGTTCAATCCACGCACTACAACATCCGGCTGGAGCCTATGCCGCGCCAATGAGCTGATGATAATGGATCGGGCACTCGTAGAGATCATGCTTACCGCGTCCATCATGTGCGTCATGGCATTTGCAGTCGCCTCTGCATCCGCGCAGTATGGTTGCTTGGCAGCGGTCATGACTGGCGCGTCCTCTAACGAGATGCACTACTCTGTCGTGCGAGCGATAATCGATGCTGCCTCTGAGGCTAAGGTAGGCGGCTCGTCAGTGTCCCTCGTTCTGCTGCTGCCTTCGAAAATCACAATCAATGCTGAGGGGGGTAACATAACCACGATATCCCTCGGAGAGCCCCACTCGTACGCCTCCTTCAAGTGCGCCTCCGGCTCAGGCTTCTCGAACGCCTTCAATGTGACAGGCATGCCCGATGGCACCGTCACGATCTCCCCTATGCAGTGACCGCCACAGAAGGCAATCATCTGCCAAAGAGGTGGTTGTAGCCAAGCACTATGGCGCTTCTCACGACCATCGAGGCGCCTATGCTCGCCAGGAAGTAGCCCAATACCATAAGCACGTT
The DNA here is from genome assembly GCA_964513415.1 of uncultured Nitrososphaerota archaeon. Taxonomy (GTDB): domain Archaea; phylum Thermoproteota; class Methanomethylicia; order Methanomethylicales; family Methanomethylicaceae; genus Methanomethylicus. The sequence goes on along the minus strand of CAZEMX010000023.1, from coordinate 18,471 downwards.
CGCACTGCCCGCCACCATCATGCTGGCGATCGCTGCAACAAATGCCCAGAAGACAATGTCGCCTAACGACTCGGCCCCCATCTTTATTGGTTGCCTGGCGAAGAGCCTTATGGCCAGTATCGCTACGCTCACGGCGACCATGCCGATGCAGATCTGGTATAGCGCGTTGTATACGATGGGAAAACTTGACTGCGGCGCCGGGAAGAATATGCCCGGATAGATCTCCTCCAGCCTGAGATCGAGGATCATCCCTCGTACCTCGTCCACGAGGTTGGGCGTAGCCGCGAAGGTAGAGCCCAGGATGATCAGAAATGCGCCGAAACCCGCCAGCCCTAGGATGTCCGTCTTCTTTCTGCCCTTCTGCGCGCCGTTTGTACTCGTCACTCCCGCTCCCTCCTCCTCAGGCCGACAAGAGCCCCTGCCAGGATCGCCGATCCTATGCCGATCATGATTATCGCCCCTATGCTTTGCCATACATTGACACCAGAGGCGATCGCAAGGCCAAGCAGTAAAAGGAAGATGCCGAACGCCATCCCCCACACATTGCCGCTTCGCTCCCAGCCATTGCTGATGTGCCGCCTCTCATCGCTATGGAGCCGCGCCCCGCAGGACTTGCAGTAGGCGTCCCCATCGCTGCTGAGTGCTCCGCATGTTCGACAATGCACCGCTCTTACCCCTTCCACTCCTTCCCACCACCAATCTATTAATTTTTCTCCACTTCAGAACAGTCTCTTCGGTCCACCGCCTCTGCCTCTGCTGCTTGGTCGCATCGGTCTCTGCATCATGAATGAGGTCTTGGTCGTCGCTCGGGCGGCGATGAATGACTCTGCTGCAAGGTAGAACGTAGCTAGGATGGAAGCCGCCACGCATGCAATGCCGATAAGGCCTTCCGTAGTTACTGGCGAAGGGCGCCTGACAGCTTCTTTACCACGATATAGAACCCAGCCGTCGCCAGGAACGTCGGCAGCATAACGCCCACTGGCTCGAGTGCCCACTTGGTCAAGGAGTAGAAGCACATGCCGAACAACCACGACACTATCGCCGGGATACTGAACCCCCTCATCAAACCGCGGGATTGCAGCTCATAGACCTCCTCCATCACTAGCCTGCGCCTGCGGATGACAAAGTAGTCTGCGATGACTATGGCGAAGGACGGCGCGAAGACCGCACCAATTATGTAGAGGAAGTCTACAAATGCTGATAGCCACGGCATGAGCGCCAGCGCCGTCCCGAGCATCCCTGTGATCACGCTACCCTGCCACTCCTTCAGCTTGGGGAAGACGTTGATCGCGGAGATGTTCGCAGAATATATGTCGAGGAACGTAGTTGTGAGCGTCCCTGCCCAGATCACAAAGAGCGCAACCACGCCGAAGAGCGGTCCCCCGATCTGCGCGACATATACTGTTGGATCAAGCGTCCCAACGGTGAGTGCGCAGGCGAGCCCGGTGGCAAAGAACCATGCATTTGCCGATCCTTGCCCAAATAGCGAACCGAGGAACGCCCCTTTAGTCGATTTGGCAAATCTGCTATAATCAGACGCGAGCGGTGCCCACGATAGCGGGATGATCAGTGCGAGATCGAACCCTACCCCTAATGGCATTCCTTGGTAGGGTGCCGCAGCGAGCGCCTCAAGCCCAGACGATGTTGCCAGCAAGGCGTTGATGGCTATCGTTGTCAGGATGAGCGCAACCACGATCGCCCTTGAGAACCACCTCCATCCATCTGCACCAAGGAGCGCCATCGCCGTGCAGGCCGCACCGCAAACAAATATCCAGATGCAGAACCCCTGGTATCCGAAGATGATCTCTCCTATCATATCCGCCGCGGAGGCGTTGATGTTGATCATCCAAGCCGTCCAGCCAACTAAAGTAAGGTAATTGATGGCGCTTAGGATGTAGGACCCCCTGATACCATACGACAGTCTGCTCGACACCATTGATGGGATGCCATAATCGCTTCCAACGACTCCCGCGGCAGCCAATATGGCGCTTCCGACGAATGAGCCGAGCAATATCATTACAATGCCGCTCGACCATCCGATGCCCGCCATGGCACCACCACTGTACCAGACATCTACTGCTATGGCAGACCCCGCCCACAACAGGAAGAGGTCAGTGCCCGCGAGCACCCTGCCCCTCTTTACTGTGGGGCATATGGCAGAACAACGTTCTCGCAGGGCTATCACCATGCATGAATTATTTTCAAGACGATATAAAATTATGTATAACTGCATTATCATGGCGTTGAGATTCCTCCTTCGTTGAGCGGCCCGCCTGAAGGCGTGATTGTTGGCATTCAATACTGCGGCTGTTTACGAACTCAGAAACATGTCCTACATGGGGGCGCCCAACTGTGCCAGTAAATTATAACAGACATGATTGGATTGGGCGCGGCTGCAGCATTGGCTGTGCTCTGATTGAAGTTGCTGAACCCGAACGAGAGGCTATAAACACACGTCTTTTTTTGCACGCCTTTTCCATCAGATGTTGGCGTTCTAGACGCCCTCTCCTGTCTGCCCTCAAAAAGGGGAAGGGCGGATGCTGCCTCGCAGCGTCTAAAACCCGAACTTGATCTTAACTGGCCCCTTGCTGAAGTAACCGAACGGCATCTTCACCCGTTCGCCGTAGACCTGTTTCAGTAGCTTGGTGTAGTTGTCGTTATCGTCGGTGCGATACGTGTAGGTGCCGGAAGGTGTCTGTATGTGAAGTTCAAAGTCTTTCGGCGTGCTGTTGGTGCCCCTGTACTCCTTCTTGATGTCCACCTTGATCTCTGATATGGCACTATTCTCCAAGGCGAAATTACCTGGGGTCTCCGCGATTATGCTGTCAGGCGTCATTTCAAGGTACTTGCCGCTATACGTGAATGCGGTCTTCAGTTGCGCCCCCCACGCAGCAAAAAATCCCTTGCCTTCGCTCTTGGCATTCTCCCGCGCATCATTCGCCGCCTTCGTGAGCATCTCCGATGTCAGCTGTGCTACAATCATCCGCCGTGTCGTTACGACTAGTGCAAAGGAATCATACCTCCCCATCGACTTCATCCTCTTCGCGTTGGGTATCACTCCCACTGTCTGCTCCCCCTCGCCAGACATGGACTGGGTCACGACCGGCGGTGGCGGCGGTTCGATCTGGGTCTGCGGTGCAGCGGCACTCCCCTCGACCGGCACCACATAATCCGGCGGCGGAGGCGGCAGCGGCAGCTCCTCAGACGCTTGTGGCGCAGTTACTGGCTTCATCTGCGCGCCGCAAGAGATGCAGAAGTTTGCGTCAGGCTCGATCTGCTTGCCGCAGTTTGGACAGTATGGCATAAACAATCACCGATTACTTGCTATCCGAGCCGATTTTATTATATTTAACCTTTCCTTTCCTGCACCCTTCCAGACTCGTCCAATCAGAGGGCGATCTCCATTCCCGTGCTTCCGGGCAGTACGCATCTGCCCAGCCCTTCCCTAAGCGCAAACATCGCCTCAATCCCGGTGCAATGGCATGGCATCAGGATCGCAGGTCGCCGTTCCTTGAGCGCCTCTATGGTCATCTTCATCTTTCCCGCAGAGTAGTCCACCATGTGGAATCCGCCGATGACTGCGTGCACATCCTGCACACCCGTCACCCTCCTTGCGTGGTCTATTATGTTGATTATGCCCGAATGCGCGCAACCCGTTATTATGACCAAACCCTTCCCTTCGAGATTCACGAATACAGACTGGTCGTCCAGGAACGGATCCTTCTCGACGCCGTTACCTCTGTCTATGAAGAACTCTGTCTCGGGGACCTCAAACGCATTGGAGCGAGCAACCTCGCCGCTTAACATTGCCCAATCCTTGAGCAGCGTAGGCCCTCTTGACTCGACAACCTCTGCCACTTCTAGTAGCTTCTCTTTGGAGTACGGCATGCTGATGTCGACTACCTTCTCTTTGGACTTCTTGTACCTCCTGAAGAACGCATCTGGGTGGGCATGAACCGTGCACCTGTAGCGCCCGCAGCTCGAGAGGCCGAGCAAGCCGCCGCTGTGGTCGAAGTGCCCATGGCTCAATGCCACGGTTAAGCGGCCCTGCCCATTCGCATCCCCCCTCCGATAGCTTGTCCCATTGGTCAAATCGCCCTTCGCAATGTTGTTAAGTATGACTGTTGCGGATTGGCCCGTGTCCAGAAGCGCCACCTCTTCCCCGTGAGCGATCATTGCCGCGAATCCATGCTCCCCGAGTACTCCCCTCGAGCCGACGAGCACCATGTTGTCGCACAGTATCTTCAGCTTGACCTCATTTACCTGTCTCAGCAAACCTGTCCCTCCGCAGTTCAATGGGAGCCGATGCCCCCTCTATCTTCGTTCCTCTCTTGTCATATACTTTTGCCAATGCCGCAAAATTCGACCTCAACTACTGCCGATCATTGAAACCTTTCCTCGGCTTTACTTCGGCGAACAAAAAAGTAATATCGCTACGAGTGTCTATCCTCTCTCATGAGCAATATGGATGTCTTCGTCGCGGTCAAGTCAAGGCGCTCCGTGAGATCCTACTTGCCGGACCCTGTGCCCAAGGAGAAGCTCGACAGGATCTTGGAGTCCGCACGGCTCTCCCCTTCAGCCATGAACCGGCAGCCGTGGCATTTCGTGGTCGTTACTGACAGTGTGAAACGGAAGGCCCTCTCAAGCGGCCATTTTGCGCACTTCCTCGAAGAGGCGCCGGTAGTCATAGTCGGATGCGGTGACAAGGACGCCTCGCCCAAGTGGTATGCCGTGGACACTGCGATAGCGATGCAGACTATGGTCTTGGTGGCAACAGGTGAAGGCCTTGGGACCTGCTGGATCGGGAGCTTCAATGAGGGCGATGTGAAGGCACTGCTGGGCATACCTCCATCATACGCCGTTGTTGCTCTCCTTGCAATGGGCTATCCGCGTGACAAGCCCTCCCTGACTGGGGCCGTCAGATCGATGCTCTTCAGGCGGAGGGGAATGGAGAGCATAGCGAGTTGCGAGACCTTCGGAAATGGTTACAGGTGCGATGCGCCGCAGATCGGCGAAGCTTGAGGCATATGCCAAAATACAGTGAGATCGGTAGTGATTACCTTATGGAGAAGAATGAAGCGACAGTCTACGTCCAGGCGAGCTTTGACTACTCCCACTTCCTCCCTGAACATGATCGCTGCTTCCCGCTTCACGGTCACACATCCCTGGCGCGGATGGAGGTCTGTGGCAACATAGACGCTGGAGGGATGGTCATCGACTTCGGGGACGCGAAGAGGATCCTCAGCGAGGCTCTCTCAGCACTCGACCACAAGCTCGTTACGAACAGGCGGTACTGCAGGGCTGAAGGCGGGCACATCATAGTGAGTCATGGGGAGTACGCATTCACCCTTCCGGCGGACCGGGTCTGCATCCTCGATGGTGAAGGGACATGCGAGAACATCAACGATGCGCTGCTTGGGCTGCTGGCGGCAAGGATGCCCGACAATGCAACCTCCGTATCGCTAGAGATATCAGAAGGCACAAACAAAGGGTCGCGCCGGACCAAGCGCCTAAGGTCGCCGCGGTGCGCCGAGCCGTGATGCCGCGTCGCCAGGTCGGTCGGGCATTATTGGGCGCAGAATGAGCCGCCCCGTCTGATAAGACAAAAACCTACAGGTGATCAATGTGCAAAAGGCTGAGCTGCAGGATGAACCGGCGGATGGCATAGTAAATGCGGGGATATGCGGGCTGAAGACTATCTACAAGTGCGGCGGGCTGTCCTTCCCGATATCCCTCACGGTCACGGTCCCTACGCGCAGGCGGGGCGTCCACATGAGCCGTTTGGTCGGCGCTGTATTGCGGAACACAGAGGGCCGGAACATCGAGGACGCACTCCGGGCGATCTGCAGGGAGGTCAACAAGACTCAGGCCGGCTGTGCTGTACTCTGCAGATTCGACTACCCCCTCGCCGACCAGTTTATGCGAGTCTCTGTCGAACTGAATGAGGTCGGCCCCATCAATTACTCCTTCAAAAAGCATGGAATAACCTCCTGCCCATGCAGTAAAGATCTCTGCGGCATAGGGCACATGCAGAGGGCGCAGCTGATCGTCAGGATCTCCTCCGAGGGGGTGCTCGACTTTATAGATGTTGGGAGTAGGATGGATGCATGCTTCTCCGCGACGCTCTCCGAGCACCTGAAGCGGGACGAGGAGGTTTCGAAGATTTTGGCCGCACAGGAGAAGCCCAGGTTCGTCGAGGACCTCGTAAGGGCCTGCAGGGAGGCGTTCCCTGGGGCAGGCTATATCGAGGCGAGGAGCCTGGAATCGATCCACTCGCACGACGCCATTGCCTTCTGGAAGAGGGCGTAGCAGAATCGAATCATAGCTGACCCATTCAAGTGGTGCGCGGTTTGATCGAACCTCTCTTAATCGTCGCGGTCGGAGTCGGTCTCGGTCTATCCATATCTGCACCCCCGGGACCAGTCAACGTGCTCATAGCTGTCCAGGCCGCCTCAGGGTCGAGGAAGAACGGCTTTCTAGTGGGCTTGGGCGCACTGTCTGCCGACGCCGCCTTCTTGGTAGCAACTTACTGCCTAGGGGGGCTCTTGGTCTTTGACAGTCTGATGCAGGTCGCATTCTCGCTGGTGAGCTCCGCATTGCTCGCCTACCTCGCGTTCCTAACCTACCGATCCGCGAGGAGGCTAAGCGCCTTCTCGGGCGCCACTAACGTCCGCGTAAGGTACCCTTATATCGCCGGGCTGACGATGGGGCTGACTAACCCCTTCCAGATAACCTGGTGGGTGAGCGTTGGGTTGCTCTTGATCTCTAGCATAGGCCCTCTCATAATTGCCGGCTTCTTCATAGGGATTCTAGTCTGGATCACATCATTCCCCATCATCATATCGTGGCTAAGCCATCTGGTCTCTTCACTCTACCGCGTCGTTGTTTACGTCTCGGTCGCTCTCCTGCTAGCATTCTCCCTGTATTTCCTTACAAACGCACTGCTGCTGATCCCGTCGCTTTGAGCTACCATAACCTAAAGTGGGCGCTTCCTGCAGATAGAGTTAAAATAGGCGTCTCTGGTATTTGCAGAAGTCAGCGGTCAGTCCTAACGGCGCGGACGTGGCCACTGTATCGCATGCGGTGGCGTGAGATTGGTGCCTGAATGCTTGATCCTTCACTTCGACGGGCTCTGCGAGCCAAAGAACCCCGGAGGTGTTGCCACATATGGCTATGCTGTATACCGTGGCTCAAGGAAGCTCTGCGACGGCTTCGGCACGGTCGGTGCCGGAATGTTTGGCGACGACGTGTCAAACAATGTCGCCGAGTACACCGCGATGATCCGGGGCATGGAACGGCTGCTCTCGGATGGTTATTCCGGCTGCCTCAAAGTAAGGGGAGACAGCCAGCTGACGATAAGGCAGATGCAGGGGCGATACGCCGTTAGGGCAAAGAGGCTGTCGCCACTGCATGAGGAAGCCATGCGCCTTGCAAGAAAGTTCGAGCGGGTCGATTTCGAGTGGGTTCCACGGGAGCAGAACGAGGAGGCCGACGCGCTCAGCAGGCGGGGCTTCGACGCCTTCCTCTCCGTTCATGGCGCGGAGTACCGGTCATACTACCTATGAGCGCGCTCCCAAGCAGGCGCGCGCCTTCGCGCATCCCTGCTCGAAAAGATTAAAGCAACATTGTTATAATAGGAGACCTTGGTCATGAATAATGCGCTCCATCTGGATAATATTCACTCTATTTATGCTAACCTCATCCTTTGCTTCTGCCGTAGCGTCGCCCTCCGTTTCCCTTGTCTACTCGCTGCAGGCGCAGTCGGTTCCCGGTGCGGTTGTAGTTGCAGAGAGCTCCGATGGGTATGGCTCGGCTACCGCCTCTTCTGACGGCTCATTTGTCATCTCGGAGGGTCTGCCTGATGGCATCTATTCGATCGAAGTATTTTCCACAGGATATCTCAGCGCATTGCTAGAGAGCATAGCCGTGTCAAACGGGAACGTCACCAACATAGGCGACCTCTTCTTGAACGCTTCTGCAGTGCTACAAGGCACCGTGATAGGGCCCTCTGGGGAGCCCGTGGCAAACGCGCTCGTCACCTTGGTGAGCTTGGAGACCAACTTGACCGTTGCCGAGACCCTCTCTGACGCCGGCGGAGCATTCATTTTCAACACCGACATACGCAACGGCACTTACAACATAAGCGCAATCCCGTTCAGGCATCCATACACGTTCGCGGCTGGATATACCGGGAACACCACCAGCGGAATACTTGCAGTCGAGGGCTTGACATCATCCGGCATAATTGTGCAGATGGGGCGATCATGCAGCGTATCCGGCACAGTGACAGAGAGCCCCTCCGGAGGTCCCTTGGAGGGCATCTCGATTGTTGCCATGAAGGCTGGCACCATAGTCGGATACGTCAAGACGGGGCAGGACGGGAAGTATAACATCTCCTCCAACCTGCCTGAGGGCACCTACAACGTTACGGTCGCTTCTCCCGTCGGCTTCATATACCGCACATCCACCGGCATGCGGACCCTGGCCCTCACCCTACAACAGGGGGCAACTGTTGACTACTCGCTCTCACGATCTGCCGCCCTCTCAGGATATGTGACCTACAGCAACGGCATGCCCGCGCCCGGGATCCCCGTATTCTGCTTCTCACTCGACTACAGCTATGCTGGCAGCGCTTACACAAATGGATCCGGCTACTACCAGATCAATTCTGGGCTTGGAACCGGCACTTATGGTGCGGTTGCCAACAACGATGTATCTAACCGCAAGGAGATCAACCTAGTTCAGAACCATGCATCATCGATGAACTTCACGCTAACCACGTCGGGCGCCACGAAGGGATATGTGACTGGCGTCGTCCTGAGCTCTTCCGGTAGCCCTATAGCGGGCGCTAACATAAGCCACAGTTCTGGATGGACGACATCCGATAGCAACGGCAGCTACCTCGTTGAGGTGACCCTGCCTGAAGGTCAATCCAACGCTACGCTCCTTTTGACATGCTCTGCAAAGGGCTACGTCGAAGCATCCGTTGATGTTGCGGTCTATGCGGGCCTCTACTCGCATGCCGACTTCTCCCTCCAGAGGAGCCCCAGCGGGGCAATAGCCGGCCGCGTGCTCTCCGCGGGCACATCGCCTATAAAGGGGGATGCATCACTGACGCTTGAGGTTGCGCCCGCAACGGTCAACCTGGGCGCCAGCGTGGGCATCAGCGGAGCGCTCTCCGTGCCAGTCGCTGGGACGATAACCGTCTGGTGGTCCATCAACGGCTCGGGATTTGAAGACTCGATTACCTGCGAGCTGGTCGGCGGCGCATATTCCTGCCATCTCATTCCGTCAGCGACGGGGGAGTACTCGTTCAAGGCACAATGGGCAGGGGACGCATCTTACAACCCTGCCGAATCGCCTGAGGCACACGCAAGCGTTCTAGCGCCCGCAACAAAGCAGAACTCGTCGCTATCCATCGTCGCTGCGCCGGGCACCGTCACCGTGGGATCGAACGCTACCATCAACGGCTCGATCTCCCCCGCCGTCGCCGCCACTGTCAGCATCTACATGTCGATCAACGGATCGGCAATGGCGCATCTCCAAGACGTCGATGCCACCGACGGGGCATTCTCCATCAAGGTCAACCTGACGCAGGTCGGCACCTATGCATTCAAGGCCTCGTGGCTAGGCAACGCTGATTACATGGGGTCAGAGTCAGGGCTCGTTGCCATCTCCTCCGTACAGGAACTGCAGAAGGTGACGCCGGAGGTCGTCATAGGCTCATCGAAGTATGCCGTGACTATCGCCTCCGGAGGATCGGCAACAGTTACCGTCAACGGCACGGTTCTGCCATTCGAGCAGACAGCGGTTCTGCTGTGGGTGCGCGACCCTCAGAACTCGTCGACAACCATCACCATAAACGCGACCTCATACAGCTTCGGCACGACTCTCTCTCTAGACAAGGCTGGCACATGGGTCCTGCATGCTGAGGTCCCCGAGGGCGATTACTACGCCAGGACCATCTCCGGCAACATAACGATAACCGTCACGGTCCAGCAGGCTGCAGGCGACTCAACTACGCTCATCGTGATAGCCGCGGCGGTCGCCGTCGGCGCCCTCATCCTCTTAACATACATGCGCAGGAAGAGGTAGCGGCGCCCCTGTCTCCCCCTACTTTTTATCATCCTTTCTTCCGTAAACCCTCCGGTAGAACCCTTCCGCGCCATATATCGCCGCTACTGGGTTGTGACCCAGCACCCGATCCTTCACGACGAGCGTCGTCACGGGCGCCCGTGACCTCTGCGAGAATATGATGTCATGCCCCACGCATAGCCCCATGATGACGTTCAGATCGGTGCCCGCGGCATTCAGCAGCCTGGCTTGGGCGACCGGGTTACACATCGCCTCGAAGCCCTCCTTCCTAAGCATCTTGTCCCTGCTCAGCCCTATCCTCTCCTTGTGGACTCCTCCGACCTTGCAGAAGACGCCTTCGACCTCGAATCCCCTCGACTCTAGGATGCGCGCCAGCGATATCGACTCCTTCTTCAGCCCAATGCAGCTGGCGATCCCTAGCCTCTTGAAGCCCATCCTCCTTGAGAACTCCATGAGCTCCTCCAGCCTCGTCCACCTCATGTATCCCTCTGCCTCGACCTCGGCCGCCACCTGCGCCATCCTCAGGCAGTCGCCCTCATACTCCTTCATCACATCCTCCGCGGATGCCGATGCGCTCGGGCAGTCGTTCGGCCTATCCTCCGTTTTTCCTGAGAAGCATCCATAAATTCCGCACTTCACACAGCGAATAGTTTGCACCCTCTTGGAAAGGTTTAAAATGTCTAAAGGACTATTTCGATTCGTATATTTAAAGGCGAAGGTGCCATTATGAAGCTTGTAACTTTTGAACAGAACGGCAACATATTCCCCGGTGTCATGAGAGGGGATTATATCATTAAGCTTGCTTCGTTCGTCTCGTTGCGGGACCTGAACTTCAGCTGCCACAAGTGCCTGCTTCCGCTCATCGAAGCCTCCGACGAGAGGCGGTTGGGGCTGCTGAGGGACGAGCTGGGGTCGATATCAGACGAGACGCTTAAGAAACTCGCGGGCGACGGCCAGGCATTCCCCGCTGGCAGCGTCAAACTCAGGGCGCCGATACTGCGCCCTCCGGCAGTCTTCTGCCTTGGGTTCAACTTCAGGTCCCACGCGCCTGAGCTGAAGCGGCCGGTGCCTGAGGTCCCGGTCATATTCATGAAGCCTTCCAAGGCGGTCGTGGGTCCCGATGACAACATCTTGCTCCCGAAGGTCGCAACTAGGGTGGACTATGAGGTCGAGCTTACTGTGGTCATCGGGAAGGGTGGCAAGAAGATCCCGAAGGCAGAGGCATACTCGCACGTCTTTGGCTACACGGTGCTCAACGACATCACCGCTCGAGACATCCAGCAGAGGGACTTTGCTCTCATGCGCCCGTGGCTCAGATCCAAGGGCTTCGACTCCTTTGCCCCCATAGGCCCATGCATAACCACCTCAGACGAGCTCACCAACCCTATGGACCTTGAGTTGAAGCTGACTGTGAACGGGGAGCAGAGGCAGCGATCAAGGACCACCGACATGGTCTTCGACATACCATCCGTCATCGAGTACATCTCATCGTTTACGACGCTTGAGCCGGGGGCGATTATCGCACTGGGGACCCCTGAGAAGATCGGCCAGCTGCACGATGGCGATATCGTCGAGGCGACCGTCGAGGGGATTGGCACTCTGAGGAACCGGGCCGTCCTCGAGTAGCCGTGCATTTGCCACGCCCTCCTGCTGCAATGAGGCTGTCTCAGTTGAGGATGAACGCCGAGGAAGTCATCAGGATCTTGGGGCTGAATCCCCACCCCGCCGAGGGCGGATACTACCGCGAGACCTACCGCTCCGACGAAGTTATGGCTGCGGGGTGCCTGCCATCGAGGTATCTGGGAGAACGGTCGGCATGCACTGCGATATACTACCTTATCACTCCCTATGGTCCCTCAAGGCTGCACCGCCTCCAGACCGACGAGATATTCCACTTCTACATGGGCGACCCAGTGCTGATGCTCCAGCTGGATCCTAACGGAGGCGGCAAGACCGTTCTCATGGGGAGCGACCTGCGGTCGGGGCAGGTCCCTCAGGTCGTCGTCCCGAGGGGTCACTGGCAGGGGATGCTCCTTGCCGACGGTGGCTCATTTGCGCTCTTGGGAACGACCGTCGCCCCGGGATTCAGCTTCGACGACTTCGAGGAGGGGGATGCAGCGGAGCTATCCGCCAAGTACCCTGCGTTCAGGGGCATCATAGGGCGGCTTGCGCATGGCGGGGCGCCTATCAATGGCATCCCGATTGAGACCGACAGGAAGGAGCAAAAAAAGGATATATGACCCGCTGAATCAAGATAGTGAAATGCTGGCGCGAAATAGCCGTCGGCTATAACGATCAACCGAGATGAATCACAATGGCAGCGAAATATGACGCAGTTGTGGTTGGCGCGGGCCCCGCCGGGCTCATGGCCGCCCGCAAGATCGCAAAGAGGGGCTTTACCGTACTGATGCTAGAGAAGGACCGTGACTTCGGGGTTAGGACATGCGCCGAGGCCGTCTCCGAGACCGCGTTCAAGACCGCCGAAATCCCGGTCACGCAGTCGCTAATATCGAACACCGTTGAGGGGGCGCTTGTATTCCCACCCAACGAGTCGAAGGGGGTGCGTATTGCCGGCGAGCACTACAGGGGCTACATCCTGAACAAGCCGCTCTTCCTAAGCGCCCTTGCGAAGGAGGCCGTCGCTGCCGGCGCCGACCTCCAGATGCGGAGCGAGGTCAAGGCCATAACAATGGACGGAGGGAAGGCCACAAAGATCACATACGAGCAGAAGGGCGAGCTGAAGGAGGTCGAGTTTAAGGTCCTGGTGGGCGCCGATGGCGTCGGCTCCATAGTAGCGAAGAGCTGCGGTTTCGACCTCTCCGGATATGCGCTCATTCCGACTATGCAGTATGTCATGGTGAACTGCAACGTACCCGAGGGGCACATGATCAGGATCTATATGGGCAGGGAGGTCGCCCCGCTTGGATATGCTTGGGTATTCTCGAAGAACGAGTTCATGGCCAATGTGGGCATAGGCGTCAGGGGGAGGCCAGCGAAGCCATACCTCGACAAGTTCATCGCATCGCACCCCGAGTTCTTCAGCAAGGCGAAGGCCGTCAAGGAGGGGGGCGGTGGAGTCCCGTGCGGCGGGCAGATAAGGGAGGTCGTGAAGTCAAACATAGTCCTGTGCGGCGACTCTGCAGGTCAGGTCATCCCCATAACTGGGGGCGGAATACGAACGAGCATGGCCGCTGGCAGCATATCCGGCGACTTCGTTGCCAAGGCATTAGAGGGCGGCGACATGTCTGCTATGAGCGGCTACCCCGCGAGCTACTCTGAGTACTGGGGATCGAGGATCTCCAAGAGCCTGAAGGTGCTACGGGCAATCGAGGAGATGAGCGACGATGACTTGAACGCGCTGGGCTCGGTCCTATCCGGGGAGGATGTCGTGGACCTTGCAAACGGGCTGGACTTCAAGCGGGTCGCCTCAAAGCTTATGATGCACCCCGTTCTGGCAATGAAGCTCGCCTCAAGGCTCCTCTGAGCAATTGGCTCTTCCCCTGCCTCTTTCTTTGCCCGCATCACATCCCATTAAGAGCCAAAGTAAAGGTATTATAGCACTGCATGAGTATCTCAAGTTAGAAGATTTGGTGGTGTGACCAGTTGCCGCTCTTCAAAGTCTTCTCCGCGCCTAAGGCTACAGTTGCGATCACCCTCTCCAAGGGCAGCTACGTGCTTGGCGAGACGATAGGCGGTACGATAAGCATCTCCCCTCAGGAGGCATTCGACTGCGACGAGGTACGCGCTGAGCTGATCGGAGTTGAGCTCATAAGGGGGCGCCTCCAGGACTTCGGAGGCTCCGCAGAGACCAGGATATATGGGCAGGTAAGCTCCAGAACCGCGGGGTCCAGTCAGTCGCAGACCGAGCTGGTCATGATCAACAAACCCGTGAAGGTGTACGGCGCCATAAGGATGGAGAGCGGGCAGCGTAAAGACATGCCGTTCACGATACCTGTCCCCTCCAACCTTGGCCCCTCGTACCAGGGCGCACGGGAGGACGGATCGTGGATGCAGCGCCTCTGGACCATCAGGGCTGTAGTGGCCGTTGCGGGGAGGCCTGACCTAGAGTCGAGGACAGACGTCAGCGTTGCCGCCCTACCCCCTCCGCCGAGCGAGTCCAACTCGATGCAAGGCGCAGCGTCTGCGGTCGCTGCGGCTGCTGGTGCGCAGGCTGAGGGTGCCGTACCGACCCAGTGCCCCAAGTGCGGTGCGCCCATCACCATCACCCAGGAGGACCTCTTCTTCACGTGCAAGTACTGCGGCAACTCGATCACCATCGGCTCTCGGTCGCAGATAAAGAAGCACAGCATGCTCCTGAACAGGCTATTCACCCAGCAGATCGTCGAAGCAGCTAGGAAGTACATGGACAAGGGCATCTTTCGCATGAACGTGGCCCGGGACGCCGTAATCACGGACGTCAAGCTCAGGTACCTCCCCTTCTGGGTCTTCCCGGTCGACGTGACGACCTCGTTCAGGGGAACGACGGGCGGCTCCGGCGCGCCTGCCGGCATCGGCGGAGGCAGTGGCTCCTCGGCAGAGACGATAGGGAAGCTGATCCTAGTAGGCGCAGACATGTACATGCGATCTCAGGGGAGGGGCCGCAGAGGGATGGGGTACCAGTCGGGTTACACCCCTCCAAGGACCGTCGCCCAGACCTTCTCGAACCATTACGTCTGGCCCATGATGGCTAGGGAGTCTATGATAAAGGAGATCAAATCCTTCGATGTGCCTGTGGACCAGAAGGTGCCGTTTGACCAGGGCAAAATTCCCCAAGAGGCAGAGTACCTCGGCTCGGAGTATCAGGAGGAGGACGCCAAGTCCCGTGTGCGGGCGGAGGTGGATGCCAAGCAGAGGCAGGTTGCCGCCTCGCGAGTGCAGGTGCTCGAGACGGTAACTTCGAACATAACCGTCGGAGATGGGGAGCTGATACATGCGCCGGTATGGTTCGTCTACTATACCCTGAAGGGCGAGGGATACGTGATAGCTGTAGACGGCAGCGTGGGAAAGATTCTAGGTGGAGGGCGCCCGTTGATAAAGCTGAGGTGATTGCCATGCAGGGCAACGGCAACAGCGAGAGCGCGGCAGCCGCCAGCGCCTCAGCGGCGGCGAAGGAGATGCTGACGCGGGGCAGGATCCACTTGGAGCTGGGCAAGACACAGGACGCGCTAACTTATCTTGACAGGGCGATCGAGCTGGACCCACAGAGCGCTATAGCATGGGCTGCAAAGGGGGTCGCAATGGTGAATCTAGGCCGATACGACGAGGCGATCGAGTTCTTCGACAAGGCAATAAAGATTGATGCCGAGATCCCCTTTGCATGGGAAGGGAAGGCCATCGCACTGCACAAGCAGGGGCGGCCTGATGCTGCCGTGCCGTTCTTTGAGATGGCGCTCAACCTGAACCCGCAATTCGCCCGTGCCTGGAGCGGTCTAGCTGACGCATTCGATGCTGCCGGCAGGGCAGACGCCGCAAAGCTCTGCCGTGAGCGGGCGCAGAATCTAAAGCGCGACTGAACGCGAGACCGCCACGTCGCCCGGCATTCGCCCCTCGGTCGGCTCTGGTCAAAACTTCGACACTGCCTCAGCTACCTGCCTCTGCACATCCGAGAAGTCCGTCTCACCTGCTTTCACGCCCTTCTTTGCGACGCTGAGCACGGTTTGGAATCCCTTCTTCGAGAGCTCCTGCTCTAGCGCTTTCAGCGTGCTCCCCTTGAATATTGAATATGTGCAGAACACAATTGCCTTCTTCCCGGTACATGGAGGGATGGCCGCTATGTATGGCATGGCCTCCTTAGCTGGTCGCGCCCCATTGACGGGCGTGCCGAGGACCAGCAGGTCATAGTTGCTGACCGCCGCAAGATCCGCAGCAGTCACGTCCATCGCAGGCGCATTTAGCATACTGGCAATGGCCTCTGCCATGAGTTTCGTCTTCCCCGTCTTCGAGTAATATAAGACAACGGGCCTCATGTCCTCTGACATACTATGGCAACTTTTATCGCTTTTCACCTCAGCAACATCCTGCACTCAGTTGCTGAACACGGTCCTGATTATCCTCTCCATCTTTGCTACCAGAAGGGGGTCCTGCACAGGCTTGCTGAAGACTATGACCCTTGCCGACAGGTCGCTATTCAGCTCCAACTCGACGTGTGTCCACTCCTTCTTGGACCTGAAGAACATCTCACCTACGATCTCGTATACCCTATAACGATGCCTGAGCGGAACATTGCTCTTCGTACCATCTGCAAAGCACAGGTACTCTGTGCCCGTCAGCTCGAGGCGAATTCCTGATGACAAAGCCTTTGCAATCTCCGCCTCTACCTCCCTTACCGCCTCGGCGAACCTCCTCCGCCTCCTATCCGCTTCCTGCTTGATCGAGATGTAATCATCTGATGCTATTCCCAATGTCGTGCCTCCTCGGGGTACATAAGCGCACCCCTGCTCTGGACTGCGCGGCTGCCCCTCTTCGCATTGCCGCCTCCACCATCCGTTCTGCCCCAGACCTCGCGCGCAGCGATGAAGAATCCCGCAATTATCGCCAGCCTTGCCGCTAGGTTAACGCCCATCATCGCGGACGTCATCTGGAACGTCAGGAACGGCAGCTCGACGGTCCAAGAGAATGCGTCGCTGGAGCCGAAGCCGGAGAGCCAACTCCACCATTCCCAGATGTTGCCATCATACGACTCTGCTATATACTTGGCATAGAGAGGGTAGGCGAAGTCGTTGCCTAGGCTCGCGACCCTGCCGAGCACGTAGACGAACGCTAGGGAGGGCAGTCCCCTAAACATTGCTATCACTAGGAACGGGGCGACGTACAGCACCTCCAGCCAGAGGTGGTACATGGACGGCACTACCGCATCCGCAGGCAGTACGGCGAACACTCCGTACTCTATATAGTTAACAAAGAGCGCCCCGAACGCCAGCGCGCCGAGCGCGAGGAGTGCCATCTGCTTTCTGCTCACCGGTGTGAATACATGCCGCCAGAATTCGGCATTGAAGGTGATCGCCAATGCGCATCCCCTTCAACCGTTCCTGCACAGGCACTCTACCCATGCGTTCACTACTCTGCAATCCCCAGAACGCATGATCTGATTGGCCACCGACGCTATCGTTACGCGGTCGGTCGTATGGTACCTCCATGTTTTGTCGCAGGGGACCCACCTAAACCCCATGTGCTCCAGCTGCGACCTGATCGGATACGTGTTGCCTGATATGACTATCTCCGGTATGACGTAGTCAACCGCCGCTTCGTCTATTGGTCCTATGCCTATGACATCAATAGCCTTCCGCACCCTGCCCTCGATCAAGGGTTCACTCCTCCCTGTCTGTATGTGGCATTGTTAAGGAGTCGACTGGTGCGCCATCTATGCTTGTGCGGGGCACTGCACATTCGCGGCACAGGCAGTGGGTGGACCCTCTTACGAATGGCGCCCCGATCGCCGTCTGCGTGTCTGTCGACATGACATCCTGTCATGCGATCAGATATTAAATGAATTTTTCAGAATTCATGCCAATTTCTTACACATTCTCGAATGAAGCTCCCTGCACTGAATCGCTCAATGGTTGGCACAGGGGGACACAGAGAAATCAGGCATGAATGGACCAACAAAAAAAAGGGGGAATGGGCGCTTAGATCAACAGCGCAAAGAGCCCAAATCCTAGCAGAGCAAGCACAACGGCAATAACCGCGAAGATTATCACCGTGACTATCGCAATGGCCAAGGCCTTGAGCCAGCCGCAGTCAAAGAAGTGCTTAATCAGCGCCAGCCACACGATGAGCATTATTATCGATGCTATCCATCCATAGACGAAGTAGCCGAGTATAGCCCCTATGACCACGCCGATGACTACGATCATGATCGCATCAGTGAACTTTGCCTTCTGGCCGCCTACGAGTAGCCTGCCTGCAAGCCATAGCACTGGCGACAGGATGATGACGTTTATGACTAAGCCTATTATAGCGCCTACTATGTCGACCATCTTGTTTCTCCTTACCCTTGTTCTCTCATCCCTTATTCTTCTCCTTTTCTGTGAAACGTGGAAGAGGGCGTCAAGACAACTGGCCGCATCCTTATCTCCGGCATAACGTAGCTCCTCAAAGCATGCAACTGCGTTCTCCCCTCCCGCTTCCCGATCGTGGCGACTGAACCCTATTGCCGCCTGCCAATGGGCGCCTGGCGGCGGACCGGCACCGCCCTTCATGCAAGGCGCCTCTAATCAGGCATAATAACTGCGCTGAATCTGCCCCGAGGGACCAGGGTCTGCTCACCAACACCGTAGCATGATCATGCGCCGGGCGTCCATTCAAAACACAATCATCGAGAGCGCCAGCGACTCCAGCAGCGGCACCTCCTCGACCTCCATCGGGCCTTCGTCGCGA
>CAZEMX010000022.1:22154-23317 GCA_964513415.1 uncultured Nitrososphaerota archaeon | reverse complement strand
CACCTTGACAGTATGAGTACAAAATCTTAAAGATTCTTATAGTATCTTAGAGACAATTGAAAAACCCTTTCAGGCTTTGAGAGCACTACCTATAGAAGATCCCCCACACACGCGCAGTCCGCCCCCTCCCCCCATACTGACAGGACAAAAAGGATGCTTTAAAAGCCTGCAATCCCATACTATCCGGTGAGTGCGCGAACTCAGTTGATTATGTTAAGTTGACAGCATGTCTGATTCCCTGTATAATTGGTTCATAAGCTGTTGAAAGGCTTATATCTTATTAACTTATTTACAAGGATATAATCATGAGCACATTAATTGACGTTTTAACCTTTGTTGGAAACGCAGGCGACACAAGCAATGAAGCAAAAGCAACGAAAGCAAAGGGCAAACAAGCCAAGGGCACAAAGCCCGAAAGCTTGCACGATTTGATTCTGATTGATTACTCCAACGCGAAAGCAACATTCAGCGCTGGCGGAAATGAGTGGATAAGCTTCAAGGCTGTACTAATGGCAAGCGAGAAGATCCTAGCCGATACTGAAAAGTACGGCCTTTTAGTTCAGGATGTTAAAGAAGTATTTAAAGACCTACCAGAAGTAGCAAGGGCAAGAGTTCAATACTTGAACAACGCTAGAAAAGTTGCGTTTGGGGGTATTGTTGGGAGTGAGCAACGCGGGACGCGTCAAGTGGTAAGCGGTAAAGGCTGGGGAGCTGTAACTGAATGCATAGAGAAGGCTGATTCTCTTAGAAGCTTTAAGGGCATCATTTCCGAAGCTGTCCCTTCTGCTATGAAGAAAGCTAAAAGCGAATCAGAAGCTCAAAAGGCAGAAGATTCGAAGATTGTAGAATCCGCAACTATCGCAGACTTTGCCGACGCAAAGGCAGCATTTAGAGCGGCTATCGACCTGTTGCGGTTAGTTGACAAGCAGTTGAAACCTAGCAGCGATCACGAATTAATCATGGGATTGCATGGAGTAATCAAAGGTTTAGAGCGCAAACTAGCATCGTAGAAATGCATTAACTGACAACCCCCTAGACTTTAAAAGGTTTAGGGGGTTTTTCTTTTTCCAAATCTCAAACACTGGCATGATTTGTGCTTCTTGAATTTCTGGCATGATTTGTGCTTCTTGAATTTCTGGCATGATTTGTGCTTCTTGAATTTC
>CAZEMX010000022.1:0-22054 GCA_964513415.1 uncultured Nitrososphaerota archaeon | reverse complement strand
TCTTGAATTTCTGGCATGATTTGTGCTTCTTGAATTTCTGGCATGATTTGTGCTTTCATCAAACCCCTAAAATTTTCACGGTTTAGGGGTTTTTTCTCGCCCTCAAAATCTAGTGAGTTCATGCACTCACTGGATGCCTTCAATTCTCACCAGGATTTGATTCTAGGCGCTATTTCATCCTTGCCTATACTTACCCCTTAACCTACTCATTATAATCGATTCTAGCCCCATTTAAACGCGACAGTAGTAAAATAACGTGTATCGGCTTCAACGCTGCAACAATATTAGGTAATCATAGCAGAATGTAATGGTTCTAATATGCAATAATGGCAGAGATAAAAATATTAAAAAACCACTTTTTGTAGCGGATGGACAAAAAACGTCAAATTAAATGTGAATTTTGCTCAGACATTGAGCACACTTTTATTTAAGTAGCATAAAATCGGAGTGAAGACCAGCATAAAGTCCCAAAAAATATTCATTGTAACACGGTCTCTCGTATGCACCATTAATCGATGCTCTATCGTTACGAACTAATGCCTACTGTCCCAGCCTAACACCTGAAAATGCGTACTTTTTGTTTTGTAAAAGCAGTTTCACACATACAAGCACAGCAGATCTTAGTCAAAAATCACTTTAATAATGCATTTATATAAAACCTTTAAAACCCCTTTGTTTATCTATATTATATGCATATAAATAAATAAAAAGATTTTATAATAATGCATATATTAAACTTGAAATTGAAAATGAGAACAGAGATGACAAAACGAATACTTTTTTGGCGACCATTTTATGCAATATAAATAACTCAATAAAAACACTCAAAGAAAACTATCAGTCCTTTAAAAACCTGTGCTCCAAAACTTCTTTAATCTCTATCCACCCATCATATTTGTCAAACCCCAAGAACCGCACCACTCATACCTCTCCCCAAACCCTTAATTTCTTTTCATCCCACCGTCATGCACAATATCCAGCACACATGAACTACTTTGACATACGTCAGACATACGCGATTCTCTTAATAGCCCTAAAAACAAATATAAAATAGTCAATTTCTAATAAAGCATGACAAGTAATTTATTTTTTTCATGCCGCAGGCCTTGTGATATAGGTAGCACAGAGAATTCAATCATAACGAAGAAAATAAGAGTACTTTAAAAAGTAAAAACCCATTTTCTGCCATGCATTCTGTGCTAGAAATTATACTAACATGCATTATACTATCTGTAAGCCTTACCTAATAGGCTACGAGAGTATGTCCTGAAATTTCCATCGGATTACAAATATACAAATACTGCCCACTAGAGATTAAATAACTGACAGAAATATTAAAAGAAATTTAAACCACAATGCATAAATGCTGTTTTTAAGTTAGTTGCTATCAAATCATGTGTTATTATAACTATGTGCAAAAAAGTAGTGTATAATAGCAAATACCTTACGTAAAATAAGGGTTGCGAGAGAATCGGTAAAAAATAAAATTCTCCAGCACAAAACCCAGCACAAATTGTGTGCTGAAAATTTCAACTGAGTTCAGTGAACTCACCAGCGATTTATCGGAGATATTAAATGCATTCTGATGGAGTTGTAGTTCGTGTTATTGAAACAGCGAGAAGCACAAACGAAGTTTGGGCGGAATCGCGGTCTATAAATGAGGACAAGGTTCTAGTGTGTGATGATGCTTACCCTTTAAAAGTAGATGTATCTGACGAGCGAATTATGGTGCTTGAATCTATTTGTTTTGAGTGGAAGCGGTTCTTTGCTGAGAAGTTATCGGTCGATAGTGCATTTAGGGACGTACTGAATAATGCGGATTTGTTTAATGCAAGTAGTGAAGAAGTAGAAGTAGCGCGTAGGAAAAGGGTAGATGATGAGAAATCAAAGTTCTTGAATGCTGTTTCTAAGATCTGTGTAGATAGATGTTATTTAAGGATGAAGGGGGATTTAGGGTTGTTACTTGTGCCTTTGGGAATTAGCGATGTTGATATGGAGTGGGCGTACGCTCATTTAGAGTCTAGAGTAGCGTTTCATCTAAACGAAGTAAAAGACGGGATAGTAGTTGCCAGGAGGTTGGAGCATGAAAAGAATGGGGGAGGTGCAGTGCACAACCGAGGGTTATTTGCAGACAAAGGGGTTTATGTAGTTCTATCACTGCATGGACTAGACCCGTCACCGTTGCCTTTAAGTGATGAGTCAGTGAAGGACATAACGAACATGTCGCTAGAGAGGTTTATTTCATATGTGCTGCAGGAAGATCTAAATAAGCGAGCGAGTATCAACAAAGCCCAGCACGAAGCGAAGCGAGAACAGCACGAAGCGAAGCGGGAAGTGCGGTCTCTACGCGGTCTTGCAGCACGAACCGTGATAAGTCTGGACAACATGAGCGAGGTGACTCAACTGGTTGTATTGAATAAGACAAAAGAGGCAGCGCATAGGACTCTCTTAGAAGTCAATGTACAGGTTGCAAAGGTAAAGGTGGCCATGCTCATCAGAGCTAGAGGATTGCGTGAGTACAAGCCGGAGGAGCACTTGATCTCTGCATACATTAAGAGGCTGAGGAACTATATTCATGTGAGTCAGTACAGGTTGAATAAACTCAGACACAAAGAGCACACTTCAGATAATAGAGAATTGCGTAGGGCTGCTGCAACAATATCGCTGACAAGAACAAGCAGGAAGTAGCTTATATAATTATTGACAGCATGTCTCTACTCGTGTATAATAGATCTTAGAAATCAAGGAGTTACCTAGCGAGTAGATCGTAGTTCATACGATCGGAATCGCAGTATATCAACTGAGTGCGATGCACTCAAAGGAAAGGCATATGAGCTTAATATTTAAGAAAAACGGAAAGAACTACATAACTTATGGAAATGAAACTAAGACCATTGCAGAATGGGCGGAGATTTTAAACGTAGCACCAAGAACGCTCTACCGCAGAGCAGAAGTAGCCGAAACCGTAGCCGAGATATTCAAGGTTCGAGACAAGCGAACATCGAGAGCTGGTATGCCTACGCTGA
Source organism: uncultured Nitrososphaerota archaeon (assembly GCA_964513415.1). GTDB lineage: Archaea > Thermoproteota > Methanomethylicia > Methanomethylicales > Methanomethylicaceae > Methanomethylicus. Next base: position 19,028 of record CAZEMX010000022.1, on the reverse strand, counting down.
GGTTGGAGTTTTTGGGAAAGAATCTAACACTGACTGAATGGGCTGAATTGCTTGGGTGTAGTAGGGAAAGGATTTATTCCAGATATAGAAGGAAACTTCCGATAGAACAAATACTATCTGTGCATAATAGATCGCGTAAGGGTGTATTGATAGAGTACGAAGGCGTGACGAAGACCATTGCAGAATGGAGCAGGCACTTAAAGATCGATTATGCAGTGATTTACAATCGCTGGAAGCGAGGGCTGCCACAGGAAAAAATACTGAGCAGAAAATTAATCAGAAGCGCCTTAAAAGAACAGCGACGGAACTAACTCTAAGAGTAGCCTGTTTTGCTATGGGTTCTTTGATTTGAGCGATGCCATGGATGAATTCAACGACAGGATACACCGACCAACGAGCGGGTCAGATGTTCAGCTTACATTGCATTCTGGAGAGTTTTCTATTGACGATAAACAAGGAGTGACGACCATAAAGCGACATAGGAAAAGTACGGTATTAAGGAGGAGCTTCAAGAGAGCATCCAGTGAGTGCGCGTACTCACCTGAGGAAAAGGTAAGACTCAGTAGCATATTATTAAATGCAGTTAAATATTTGGAGGAGCCATGAAAATAGTAAAACACAGGGTTGCAACACTAACGAAATCGATAAGCGTTGCTGAGGATTTGCACGTAGCCAATAAGTATTATCTTATAGACGACGATACCAACAAGCCCATAAATGCAAACACATATGCATCCGTTGATGATGCGATTAATGAGCTTACGTGGATATTTGGAGGGAGTCCTAACTTTAAACTGGCGGTCAGTACGAAAAAATATAAGGAGGCGTGGTGATGACTGAAGAACACAACTACCAAAATGCAAGCCTGACACAACAGGAAATAGATGCATCCAGAACGACTGAGTTCAGTGCACTCAGCGAAAGAATACAAAGCGTACTGTTAGGATGGACGAGGTATTTCGATGCAGAATACGAAGCGGAAATAATCGTTAAGAATACAGCGATTAACATACCAAGACAGGAAGCGAGCAAGTTCTTCCTATCATTAGATGAGATAAAACAAAAGGTACGGTCAGCAGCAGTAACCTCTCAGGTAGACGTAGTAAAGTCTGAATTGTTTGCGAAAGAGGTTAGCGTCGCCGCGTTGGGCTATAGAGGTAGTGCTGCTGCGATGCTAGGTAGTAAAGCAGTGAGAGATATCGTCAAGGAAAAAGCTGCTGCACTTATCGATGATTGGTTCGAATTAAGATTGCATGATAATAAAGCCAAGACGCAGGCGCTTATGATAAACCATCCTAACTATAAGGAATTACTTGTAGACGGCGTAGCGAAGAGGATGCATCGATGTGGCTTCTTGTACGATGTGAATAGCCGCAAACGAATCTGTCCTTATACCCTGTCAGATCACTGGGAAATAATTTACTGCTGGCTGTGGTCGGTGGAGTTGATCGTGCCTATATACACCGAAGGGCTTAAGATAGAATCGACAAGTAACATTCACTGGAGGGAGTCGTACGACAATTTGTTGGTGCATCAGGGCTATGTGGTCGCAATGAAAATGATGGACGACTGGGGCAAGGAAGTTCTAATAGAGATACCCCCTAGGTCTGCCAAGAGTTCTACCACGACGACCAAGTTCAATAACCTGGTAAAGAAAGCGTTTAGTATGGAGGAGAGAATTCGTGTTCCGTTTAAGCGAGATATGTACCCGTCTAACTTACACAATTCGGAATTGTGTAAGACCAGTGCGATTCATAAGGTGCATGAAGTAATAACGATAAGGGTCAAAGGGCTAGCACACAAGCTAAAAACTTCTAAGTCGCTCAGTGCAGATCATATCGTCAATATAGGAATTGCAGTTAATGCAATCAGAACCATAGAGGAAAGATTTAAGAGCGAGTTTGAAGTTAAGACCTATTTGCCTGACGATGAACTTGAATCGATGGAGTACGGCGATGTAGAGAAAGACGTGAAAGTTGCGAAGGCTCAAGTATTAAAGTGGTTCAACACAGTAAGAACGTTAGAAGAATTAAGTAAATAATAACGCGATTCCGCTCGACCTCCGTTCGAGCTACTCGCTAAATACAATAGATATATTTAAAAGGGACTACTATGTTTACAAGACTATTAGGAATCATAATCATCGTTGCAATCTCTTGCGGTGCAACGTATGCAATTATTAAACCATCGATGGATTCAGTTACCAAACAGTTGATTCTGTTGAGTACACTCAAAAACAGCGATTCCGATCGTGCAGGGTACGATCTTCTCGCTGCGAAGGGCGGTAAAAAGACTACTGTCGCGAAAGGCACTAACAAAAAGCGCAGTGTATCTGACGATGATCTGGACACCATGTATCTTTGGGGCGATGACTCAGACGAAGATGTAGCACTCTGTGCCAAAAGCAGAACGATGTCGTTTGGGGATTGCTTCTTGATGTGGGGGGACGAATGATGTTAGTGCAACCTAAAACTGTAGAAAGAAGGCTTACCGATCTGGAAACGCATGTTGCTGAAGTACTGCGAGTAATGCTGAACATAATCGGCAACAACAACCAGGCAAATAAAAACATCGATCTGCTATCGAAAGCGGCAAGCGAAATAGCAAAAAGACTAAATGAACACAGTGCATCGATTGATGTGACCGGAGAGGCTTGCCAGAATCAAAGCCAGTCGATAGAAACGCTTAAGGATAGGCAAAAGTATATAGAAAAGGAGTTAATCGAAATTAGGGGGCTTCTCGTCAGTATGAAAGGGGATGGCAAATGAGAGACGTAGTACACCTACTTGGAGTCCTGCAAAAGGAGATGCTCGACCATGCAAATAGGAATGCATTGAAAAAGATACCGAAAATTAAGGCTAACTCTAAAAAAACAAAAGAGGAAATGAACTTCTACAATAAGGGAGTGGAAAGTAGAAGAGAAGCAAGGGAGACGTACAAGAATTTCCTGAAGTCAGTATCAGGTGCATGCGAGGAGATTGCGAAAGAACTGTTGAAAACAGGTGTGCATCCAAGTGCGAAGACGTTATGGGGCGGACTCAGGGAAAGAGGTCTTACAATTAAATCGGATGGAATTAGTTATGACTATCAGACGTTCTCAATGTATTACTACAAAATGATTAAGCCTGGGGTAGATCATATTGTATTTAAACATCAGCGAGGAGGGGGAAAACCCACCCGAACCTGAGTCCAGGTGGTAACACAAGGAGGGTGTTTTAATTAGACGCCGTTACCCGCGATCGGGTTAGCGGTAATTGGAGGGGTGGTCTGTGCCGCCTTCACAAGCTGCATCAGTCCAGCGATGTCTGCGCCGCCTTCACGAGGATCCGTTGCGAGGATAGATTCTGCTGCCTTGCTTACGATTGCCAAATTGATTTGGTTCATCGCTTGTTGGTTAGCAACAGCATTACCATACGCCAGATTTGTGTAAAACGCGGGGCCGTCGCCTAGAGTTTTGAGGTTCGTTGCTGCAACACTTTCGGACTGCTCTTTGACAATCTCGCTGCTATCATCAGCCATATTTAATCTCCTAAAGGTTAAATGACGCCGCAGAGGACGATATAAGGGGAACGCCCTCCGCAGCAGAATATGCAGTAGATCGTAACAAAAACTGCACACCCAAACCCAATATAATGCAAAACTAAGAATGTTTCAATATATAAAAAGGGGGTTTTATGGGTCAATTAAAACGCGATTCCAATCGTTTCTTTGTTTAATCAACTGAGTTCACTGAACTCACCGGACTTTTAATTAAAGAGGAGATGCGTTATGTGTAATATGGATGTAGAGGCTTACGTACTGCAGAAATGCACGTACTTTAATTTAACTGGTGTTACCCCTAAGCATGGCAGAGTAGACGCGAGGCGCAGACTGCTGAAGAAACACGCCCCGATCATCCTTAACTATATAGATAAGTACAGCAAGAGCTGCCCAAATCATAGAGTTGAAGAGGGGGACTGTCTTAGCCTGCCTGCATGGGCGTACTATATTAATTACGAGTTAGCAAGATTAAAATCGACAAATATTTATGGAGATTACCAACCGATAGACCCAATCGATCAAGTGAGTGCACTGTACTCAAAAATACACGAATCGATAAAGAAAAAACGTACGCGCCGAATATCAGTCGTCACTAAGGATAACTATGAGAAACGAAGAGATATGCAGGGCAATTGGTATTTGTACGAGAGACACTCAACGATAAAGTACAAGTTGGTCACAGACGACAGCGGCAATGAAACAGTAGATAAGTTTGAAGGAAGTGTAGGTAGTGATAGCGAAGCAATAACTGCTACTACAGCAATTGCACGCTTCAAATCGAAGCGCAAGTGGAAATTCGTAGCAGTACTTGATGTCGAGTCCGAAAATGACTGGTTACCGCAGCGGAGACTTTGTGCTCATGTGTGCGATACCGAAGCAGAAGCCCTTAACTATGCATCTAGTATGCTAGAAGCGTTCGAACAGGAAGTAGCGCTGACCGATGAGGTAGAGGCGCAGGAAGAACATGCATTCAATTTAAAGTGCGATTTGAAGTATGCGAGATTCGATCTTTCTAAAGCGATAAAGGCGTTTAAAGAAGCTAAGAAATTTGGAGACGATAACATACTCGACGTCATCAGAGATAGGCTGAACACCCTCGGAGAGCGTTACTCAGAGTTGAAACGGGAGCTTATATGCCAGAAGGAAGAGGTGAATCGCTTATGCAGAAGGTTGCACAATGCGTCGTCTTAATTGGAGGTAGCTGCCCAAGAGGAGGAGGGCAGCTAGAGATTACTACCGAAGAACAAGGAGGATTATACACGTCCAAGGAGATAAAACAACTGTAGGAAATGCTGTCATATTGACAGAATGTATCAAATGAAGTATAATGTACTTATAAATCAATGAGTTACACGAATACCGCGATTCCGCACGAACTCTGTTCGCGCTTCTCGCTGGTGAGTTCACTGAACTCAACCTATTTACTTAATAACAAGGAGATTCAAAAATGACTTCACTATCTGAAATGAAAAACATCATCAAACGCGCAGTTCGTACCGGAACGAATGTGCACTTCAGCGGAAACCCAGGCATAGGCAAGACATCCATAATTGAACAGACCGTTCAGGATATTCAGCAGAAGGACAAAGACTTTAAGCTTTGGATACTGTACACACCTGCGATGAGTCCGTTAGATTTCACTGCGGTCGTACCAGATATGAAAACAAAGCAGTTGATTACTATGCATAACACTCGCTTGCCCAATGCGTTTGACTGCCCAGATCAGAGAGGTATCGTGTTCTTAGGGGAATTCTGGAACGCAGATCAAGATACCAATAAATGCTTGCAGAAGTACCTGAACAATGAAGATATGGGCGGATTCATGAAGCCTAAGAACGTAATCGTTATCTCCGATAGCAACGACATCGCGCATCATTCTGGTGTCGTTAGTCAGTCGTTAGCACTACTATCCCGCAGCAGGTCGGTGACGGTGTTCTGTGATGTGAAGACAACGATGCCTCATTTCGAAGATATCGGAGTTGTTTCTAGTATCATATCGTTTCTAACTGCTAGGCCTGATCTTATTGATAATTTCGAACAGTTACTTAGTACAAATACTCGATCACAGTGGGCGAATCCTAGATCGTGGGTTAGGTTGAGCAATGCGATCAAGGATGCAGATAAACACGATGAGGAGCTTACTGAGGATGAGATTATAGGGGATATCGGTGAAGCGGTAGGACGGGAGTTCATAGGATTTGTGCGTGCAATGAAGACCTTGGTTAAGTACGTTGATATTGTGGCCAATCCTGAGCAGGCAGAGATACCTAGTGCAGTGTCTGATCGTTATGCAGTTATGGCGATGCTGGCAGAGTCAGTGCAGTTCAAAGAAGCTACATCGGTATTCTCATATGTTGACAGGTACGACCAGGAGTTGCAGGTATTGTTTATGAGACTCTTGTACAAGGGTCGCAATCCAGACATGAAGAAAATAACAGAGTCGGAGAAATTTGTTGGTTGGATAAAAAGTAAACCTGAATTGATCGAGATCATATCTAAGAGGGCGTAGCCATGAGCAAAGCGTATTCCAATGCATGTGTAAAAATGCTGACGAGTCAGGACATATTCTTCACGGATATCCTGTACTCGCTAAAGATAGAAGAGTTGGACTGCCTTGAAGTTAATGGCAACAGAGTACTGGCTTGCACGGATGGCACATCAATCAAATTCGATACTGAGCTGTTTTCAAAACTAACTCTTTTCGAAGCAGTGTTTGTATTAGCTCATGAAGTCATGCATGTAGCACTACTCCATTCCTTGCGTAGAGGTGGTAGGAATCCGTTGGTGTGGAACATAGCGGCAGACTACGCCATCAACGGTATGCTGATGGGTCAACGCAACATGACTATGCCAAAAGATGGACTGTATAACCCTGCATACGGCAGAATGAGTACGGAACAGATCTATGAGTTACTAATGAAAGACGAGAAGCTAATCAGTGCTATTGAGCTGAACGAACTTGCAGATCTTATCGACTACAAGGGCGGAGATTCTATTCAGGAGCTTGAAAGTAAAACTAAACAGAGGGTTGCCGATGCAATCGCGAAGAGTAGGAAGATGTATGGTGATCAGTCGTCTAGTTTATTGAGAGAGATTGCCAATATCGTTCTGAACCAACGCACACCTTGGCACAAAGTCCTGCGTCAGTTCATGGTCAGCAAAGATCGGACTCAAAACTCATGGAGCCGTGTAAATAACCGCATCTTGCAGACAAGGAATCTGATCTGTCCGGTAAGGCACAATAACACGCTCAGAAGGGTTGTTATTGGGGTGGATTGTTCAGGGTCTATTACCACGACTCAGTTGGGCAGAATGTCAGCACATATCAGCGATATTCTTAAGCAGTGTAGACCGAAGGATGTAACGATCCTTTACTTCGACGCTAAGGTATTAGTAGAACATAACTTAGAACACAGAAGCTACGATGTAACACTGCGAGCCATAGGAGGGGGAGGTACTAACTTCCGTCCAGTGTTTGAGCGTGTGGAGCAGCACTACACGGATGCAGATGTGCTGATCATGTTTACAGATCTGTACGGCGATTTTCCAAAATCGACATCGATACCCTGTGCATGGGTAACAGGCACAGAAACAGTAAAAGTACCTTTTGGAGAGGTTATATATGCCGAGCTTGACGACTAAATTAAGAGGACATCCTGACGTGACACTTGTTGATTCTGCAGTACTAGACCCATTGGATGAAGCCGTTATCGATCAATTTATAAAGAATGCAAACAGCGAAGGTAGGTCTACTCGAATACGAGGCATTAGTTATTTGTTGAATCATGACAATATTTTGCAGCGTGTAGGGGCGGTTATGGATGTAGCTATCGCGGCTATTTCTGAGGATGGCGTTACATTTGTCATCGTGCCGTTTGATGTCACACATCATGCCATTGATGCAATTAGAACTCAAGCAAGTAAGAGACTGCTAGAGATCGACGCGAATAATGCGGAGATGGACATGGTAGTGGCAGCAGCCAACATAGAAGAAGCCAGAAGATGGCTAAATGTTATGTTAAGAGGATTTGATTTTAGAAGAAGCCTTAGACACGTCAACCGTAACCTTGTAAAGATAGAGTGGATAACCAGGAACATTGTCGACTCACTTATCGCATATGACGCTAAGGTGGCTGAAAGGAAGTTCACATCGGCGGCAGAGGCTATTCGCGCCATATCAAAGGGGCAGGTAAATGTAGACATTAGTTCGTCTAACAGACTTGATCAGATGTTCGAAGGGGTTGTGCTCTTGAAATCAATCGCAGAACTCGAAGGGTAGCAATCAACTGAGTGCACGCACTCACTGGAGAACAAGATGCCATCAAGAGGTTACTATCCGAACGGCCTACCTGAGGCGGTTATTCATTGGGTAGAGGCAATAAAGAAAGGATCTGAGTGCAAGTGCAACCAGATGACAGATTCTGTCTTTTATTGCGAGGATGAGGAAATGTATGTTGCAGGTATCTTGTATGCGGTTCTAGACAGACCTATACAAGGATCTGACCCGCCGCACATATTCATAGATGTGGAAAAGAACATGGAGGCGACTACTAGAGATACGATCGCCAAGTTTATACTCGATAAACTGCGAGTTGAGTTTCCAGGCAGGGTTCACTTTGTTCAGAGAATAGGACTGGAAAACGGAGAATACTCTATAGATTTGGAGAGGTTCCAAACATATGCAAGTATGCTGGACGAGAATATGGATAGCCCTAGCTACAGCATGAGCAATCTTGTGTATTGTTTAGAAGATGAGAGTCCTTACTTGATTCTACAGAGAGTGGCCAAGGACACTCACATGCAACTTCTATGGGCTAAATGCATGATGTTGGATGCGATGATGCTGGTCTATCTGGACGAGTATAGAAAGTTTGCTCAGAGAACATTCTCAGATTCGTGGGCGATGCCTCCGTTCAGAGAGATACAGTTAGAAGGTACGATTGGGTTATTGAGCAAAGCTTATGATCGTATTTATGATGCATCCGTGGCGCTGTCTAGGTTCTGTAAAAGAGACATTCACATAGACATAGACGCAAATGTTTACAAGATGATCAATAAATTGGGCAAAGAAATTTTATTGTTTGAAACAACTAATAAATTAAAGGGGGATGCATGGGATTAGATAATGATAGTTTAAGTGAAGACTTAAGAACGATAGATAATTGGATTGCAATTGCACGGGGTAAATTACCCCCTCATTCAAGGGTAGGTCTGATGTGCGGATTCTCTAAGAATCTAACGTTTGAAATATTGGGAGCACCCGCAGCAAAGATTTGTAGTAACGGTCTAGTATTTGTCCTTGATGATATAGGTCGCGTAACTGACAATGATTTCGAACATAGGAAATCTAAGGAAATACACCAGTGTCTAGTCGCATCCAGTATCGCATGGCTGTCGGGTGTGCTTGTAAGAATCGATCCGCTCGTTCAGTTAGAAAGCTGGGGCATGTCTGAAACGATACGCCACAGGGGGTTGGATAAAGTATCTGCATTGATATTGTCCGCCGTTACTGGCAGGGGGTTGGACGACATATTTTACACAGATAATGAACCTCCTGCTCAACTCGACTGGATGTTACGGTGTGTTGGAGAAGCGTTCTACCACACAGAAAAAGCAGGGGGAGTAAGTCGATTAACTGCCGACAAGTTAAGGATAGTTAACGATAGGCTAGATAGTGCGATGAGGATCGTTCATGTGCAGTCTGAAAGAGCAATACCGATTCCAGTCACCACCTCTCTCGCAGATAAAATAAGAGAAGCAAACACTATGATGGAATTGTATTTAACAATGCATGCAGTAAAGAACTAAACCAATTAATTCCTATTTACTTGATAACAAGGAGATTTAAATGAGCACATCACAATGGCCTGAACTCATGGGCAGAGCACCAAAAGATAACGAGGAACTTATCACATCATGGAGGAGCTTTATATTTAACGGTACTTCCTTGAAAAGTCCTAAGAGATTAAAGGTGTCATACACAAATAGAGGAGATCTTTACAGTTACGCAAGGCACATAGCTGCAGTATGGAAAGACGCTGCAGGATCCCCCAATGTGTTTGCCGTTACTGGCGGATCTTCAGTTACCACCAACAAGCACACAAGAGAAGTTGTTAGCGCATTTAAAGGATACGATAGATTCTTCGAGTTAGAAGATTCGATCGGACTGGCCACCAAGAAAGACATAGCCCAATACTTGCCTTTCATAACAGAGGGTGTTGGCGTTCCAGGTACAGGAGACGCATCTTACGAGAGTCTTATATACCAAAGATCGTACACAGATCTTCTTGGAAAAATAAATGAACCTACTACTAGAATTGCATGGATCGTAATAACAATAGCTCATGCTCTTTCTTACTTGGGCACAACTAAACGAGCTAGGAGTGAGCGAGTGATCGAGTTTAGCCTATCTAAAAGTAAGGATCTGTTGGCGAACGCTGCAAAGCTATTAGAGCTGTATGAGGTTTCTGATGAAAAGAGTAACAAACTAAACGATGTAGTTGCACCTGTAAAAGAGGCCGTAGACTTAATTACCGCCCTATCCACACTGAGAAAATAAGGAGACCTATAATGAAAACATTATGCATAGCAGCAATACTATTAGTAAGTACCGCACTAACCGCAGCGCCGTTAGATGAGATTCAGGACGCGATGGCAAACGGCATGCACAGTAAAGAGCTCATTGCCAAGTCCGAAGAAAACGGCAGGCCGTATGGAACGAACCACGTGTATGTGCAGTATTTCGTTGACGTGATGAGCCTTGAGGCCAACGTAGGATACGCACTTGCTGTGGTTGATCTTCTTGATATCATGGAAGATCTGAACATAAATAAGTTTGCTTGTATCCCTAAAGGTACCGATCCTAACATAGTGTCTCAAGCTGCGCTATCGTTACTACCTAGTGCGTATGAGACTGACCCATACGGTGACGTAGGTGTTTACATCGCGATTGGTCTTATGAACCGCTTTTCTTGCTTAGGGAGATAATCATGGATTACGAAAGCTCAAATAATCACGCCGCATCGGTTACTAGAAAGATGATTAAAGACAGCAATAACGATATCGCAGCTAGGATATGCAGGATAGAAACCATACTGCATGTGCTGTGCGAGCACTTTGACATTGACCCTAAAGCAAGGAAACGAGACGAGGTTAAGATAAAGTTATGCACTGACGCAACCTACGAGACTCATACCGTAGGTACGACGTTACCCATACAGAAGCTATTAAGTGCAGTAACTTCGTTGGAGTCAGGCACTGATATTAAGTCGACAAGACCTATAATTAAATTAGTGCATAACGGAAAGCATATAGGCCACTTAATTATAAATACTGCATTGACTGACATCGCGTAGCATTGCTATATTGTCACAATGGATTATGAAGATCTAAAACCGAAGAAGCGGTATCACTTTGAACTCATGAGCGTTAATGCGACCCGTAGCATAGATTTATCGAAAGACAAGGATGCGGGTCTCAGAGCGCTTAGGGCTGCGTATCTGTACGGTAAAAGGACTGGCAAGAAGTTCATGGGGAGAACATTGAACGGATGCATGATAATAAAAAGACTGTCGTAGCGGCAGAAGATAAGTACGAAATTACAGTATTCGCATGGCTGGAGTATATGAAAGGAGTCATTCTTTCTGAGAAGCGCATAGATAGAAGAATAAGTCCGATGGAACGTAGGTTCACAGAAGCAGTATTCTACTTCTCAGCTCATAGCGAATTCATGTCAGTGCTTAATGATTTGTATGGTCGTGATATTTCATCAGATGGCAGCCTCTTATGGGAAGGGTATAAGAAGTTAACGTTATTCGGTCTTCTTACGTTTACAGAAAACATGGAGAGACCGGCAGATGATTCTGTGTGGATTAGATATAGAAACGCCTCAGGAAACCCCGCTCCACGGTTTGCAGCCTTGGAGGGCAAGGACTGGGGAAGCAAGCATAAAGAGTATTGCAGTATGGGAAGAATCGACTCAACACTCTCTGAAGATAAGGGAACCATCTAGGGCAGACCTTATCGACTTATTGCGAATATGCAATGAGAAGAAGTATGTGATGACTGGCTGGAACCTAGTATTCGATTTGGCCTGGTTGAATGCATATGATTTAACTCATTATCTCAAGCAGCTTAAGTGGCTGGATGGTATGCTGTTACTCAAGCGATACGATCCTTGGAGATATAAGGAAGAAGGTGGTGTTGGCTTTGGTCTGAAAGAGGCTGTCAAAGAAGTATGGCCTGAAGTAGGGGAGTATGCGATTGATGCTACTACTATCCCGCAAACAGACGAGGAGTGGCGTAGGTTCATCAAGTACAACGTAAAAGACGCAATGTACTCTACACTACTTACCAGGATGTATTGGAGTGCGTTAAGTAAGCAAGAAAGGGCAGGAGCGGCCATAGAATGCGGTAATATTGTTGACGTGGCACTATCCTACATCAACGGCGTTCACATCAATGCAGAGGCCTTACCGCCCTTTGATGGGGATATACGTGAAAGGATAAAAGAGAACGAGAAGATTCTTGGTAAGGATATCAGTATCGTCAGATCCCCTAAGAAATTAGCAGAGCTGATATACGGCGAGTGGAAGTACTCGCCACTCAAGAAGACACCTAAAGGAGCTCCTGCGACTGATAAAGAGTCGTTGCTGAAACTTGCGATCAAGCACTCTGACAATCCTAAGTTCGCAGCGCTGATGAACCTTAGAAAATGCAACACGCAAGGTACTAAGTTTGTAGAGTCCGTACGTAAGAGCATGGGATACCATGGAGAAAATGTAACAAGACCAGAACCTATTATGTCAGGGACTTATTGCGTACCAGGCGATGTAGAGGTACTTACTCGTTCAGGATGGGTGTGTCTGCAAGATTGGAACGGAGGTGAGATACTGCAGGTTAAAGAAGATCTATCTATGAGTTTCTTACCAGCAGACAGATTTGATGGAGGTATCGCTGAAAAATTAATTTGTGTGAAGCATCCTGGGATGACCTGCATGTTCTCCCTAGAACATACAATACCTCATTTAGCTCAAAAAACTGACAAATGGAGTATTGTTAAAGCAGAGGAAATGCTGAACAGAAGACTATTCGTACCTGTTAGCGGACATGTTCGTTTGAACGGAACTCTTACATCTGCTCAGATTAGATTACTAGCAGCTATACAGGCAGATGCGTGGTTCAATGTAAAAAGATTTAGAGTAATATTCACGCTTAAGAAAGGCCGTAAGATAGAGAGATTGAAAGAATTACTCGAACTTAACGGAATAGCGTACAACGAGTATCGCGGCAAAAAGTATGCGGACAGGACTACGATATCTATCTATAAAGGAAGTATACCTAGCTGGGTTACTCCTGACAGAAAGTATCTAGGGGCTTGGCTACTTGACTCTACTGAAGAAGCTCTTAAAGATTTTATAAAAGAACTAGAATACTGGGACGGCTGTGCTCACGAAGATGGAGGATGTGTATACTATTCTAGCATAGAGTCTAACGCAGACTGGGTGTGCACAATCGCAGCGCTTACTGGATTCAAAGCTAGGAAGCATGCTGTGACGAAGACAGGCGTATGGCCTGTGCATATATCAGATGAGCACGTACGCCCTATAGCCAATATAATACCCAAGACACATGTATCTGAGATAAATCGTCAGACCCATGTATATTGTACAGTAACCCAAACTGGTTTCTGGTTGGCAAGAAGTAAGGGAACTATTTTTATAACCGGCAACAGCCATAGGTTCACCTATTCGTCATATCAGGGTAGGAATAAAGACAAGGCTCAGACAGGGATCGCACTGCACCAGTGGGAAAGAGGTAAAGCAGCAAGGAATGTACTGCAAGCTCCTGAAGGGTTCTTGCTGGCAGAGTTTGACTTCTCAGGACAAGAGATGCGCTTGATGGCTATAGAGTCTGAGGATGAAGTAATGCTTGATCTATTCGCTAAAAACGAGGATTTACATGCATACATGGGAGCTTACATCGAGAATATGGATTACAAGCATGTTAGAGAAAATGCGAAGGACGATGCCAAGGCGTACAGTGCTCGTAACCTTGGGAAGTTTAGTAACTTAAGCCTCCAATATCGCATTGGTATAGATTCTATTATGTCGCGAGCGCTTACGCAGTACGGCTTGCAGTTAACTAGAGAAAAGGCTGAGCACATAAAATATACCTATATGACTACCTACAAGGCTGTTCCAGCGTATTGGAAAGAGGCCATCCGTAGGGCTGACATGGAGAAGTATGCATTCTCAAGGGGAGGAGCTAGGGTTCCCCTTAATAATCTTAACGACTACGCTCAGCAACAGATCGCTATTAACTTCCGCATTCAGTGCACAGGAGCAGAAATGAAGTTATTAGGGATATACATGTGCAGACCTCTATTCGATGCAGACCTTATGTATGCATGGGATTTGCACGATGCACTGTTTATGTATGTAAGAGATGATGATCAGGCGGAAGCAAAGGTTAGGAAAATAAAGAATATTCTTTCCAATCTTCCGTATAAAGATGCATGGGGGTGGGACGTTCCTATACCACTGCCGGTTGATGCAAAATTAGGAAAAACATGGGGAACACTAAAGGAGATATCATGATTAAAGATGTTATTTTTACATTATTCGTGCTTGTTATTTCAGCATTGTTATTAATGGATATAAACCACCTGCATTCAGTAGGAATTATGAACGATGGTGTAGCTGGGGCCACAACCTTAACTATATTAGCAGCTGTAATATTTGCAATATTTGGTTTACTCGCAGGGGAAGACATAGAATGAGAATATCGATGTCAATCGTAACGAATGTGCTAGTGCTACTGACACTTCATGCAGGGGCCACCGGCGCACTAGAACTGTTTGAGTTGAGCCTCATATCCTATTTCATTATCACGATAATCAGCATCGCGTCGTACATAGCACTTGATGCATCGATAAGCATAACAGAGGAGTAGTATGGACTTTACCGCAGAAGAACTGGCAGATATAAATAAATTCGAAGGGGTGAATGAAAATTCTCCTAAGCATGTTCAAATAGAATTCTTTCAAAATGTCCTTGAGCTGTCCGAGGAAGCATTAAAAGATATGGAAGAACGGTTCAAGCTAGGATTAGAAGAGCCGTCATTTATTGCCGAAATTAATCAAATGAGGAAGCAACAACACATAGTACGATCTTACCTGCACAAACTTTATAACTCTTAAGGAGGTATCATGCCAAGCAGTCCTAATTATGTAAGAGACTATAAACAAGAGCATAAAACCGCAGTGCAACGTGGTGACTATGCGAATAAATTGATCCGAGGAAAAGCAAGACGCCTTATGATCAAGAAAGGATTGGTCAAGAAAGGACAGGATGTTGATCACAAGAAGCCACTCAGCAAAGGTGGATCTGGACTTTCATTGAGCAATTTAAGAGCGACTTCTGTTAAAAGTAATAGAAGTTATCCAAGAAACAGTAAAGGTGCCATAAAGGGAGAATAAATGCTTAATGTAATGCTAGATTTAGAAACGCTTGGCAATGAGCCAGGGGCGTGCATATTGTCTATAGGGGCGTGCACATTCGATCCGATATCAGGAAAGATTGATAGTACCTTCTACACGCATATAGAACTTCAAGACTCCATAAGAAACGGGTTCTCTATCAATGCATCAACTATTAACTGGTGGATGATGCAGTCAGATGAAGCTAGATCAGCAGTATTTAGCGTGCCTGCAAATGCATGTATGCGTGTAGTAGAAGCACTGGCTAATTTTGGAGATTGGGTTTACGAAAGTGCATCTGACCCTTCTGAAGTTCTTATGTGGGGCAATGGCGCGTCATTTGATAACGTACTGTTAAGCTATGCATATCGCAAATTTGCCATGCCACTACCCTGGAGCTACAAGGGGGATAGATGCTACAGAACCATTCGCAATATGTTTAAAGACGTACCGCACGACAATAACGATACTTACACCAGCCACGTTGCGATCGACGATGCAGTATCACAAGCACTTCATCTAATGAAAATAGCTTCTGTAAAGGGGATAGAACTAAAATGAGCCGACACATATTTGATACATCACACGATCGATATGAAGAATTCAAAAGCCACTGGCACGGAATTTCTCAGTGGGGAATCGACAGAAACATCGTATCTCAATCTACTTCGAAAGATCAGTTCCTAAAATTGATGACTGAGTTCAGTGAACTCATCGGAGCAGACTCAGCAGCACTAGAATTCGACGCACTATGTGATATGGTTGTTGTATGCATTATGATCGCAAACATAGAGCAGCTAAAGATCGATGCATTCTCCGCTATGCATGATGAGTTTGCTGCAAGGTCAGCGACACCTACTGAAGATACTCCAGTAGCTAGCCAGTTTCTGGGGTTCCTGTTAGGGAAGTTGGCAGATAGTATTTTAAGGAAAAACAGTTTTACACTAGCATGTAATCTTTTCGAGATAATCAACACGATAGACCGTACAGCTAGAATGAAAGGTCATGATGACTTAATCGATGGATTGCTACTTGTACTGACCGAACTTAACACTCGTCACGGCACGTTCTTCAACGGTGCATTTGTTAAGAATACCGATCCTGACTATGAAAATATTCTTGATAAGGTTAAACTCGAGTTAGCCAATAACTTCATGAGCAAATAATCATGAAGGCGCTACCTTGGAGCATCACTACGCTGGATATGTTTTTAAGTTGCCCAAGGAAATATCAGGCACTTAAGGTAACAAAAGAGTTTAAAGAGGATTTTAGCGGTCCAGAAGCTGAGTTTGGGGATATGGTTCACAAGAAGATTGCATCCCTTGTAAACGATAACGTAGCGCTTCCTAGCACCCTTGATGATAAGCTTGTTGCTCATGTTAAAAAGACGCTTTCCGAAATACCAGAAGACGGGTTTAGGATCGCAGAGATAAAAGGAGCACTCAGTATCCATATGGATGCATGTGATTTCTTTTCTAAGGATGTTTGGATGCGGTGTATTTTGGACGTAATGCATCTGCAAATGACTGAGGCGTGGATTGTCGATTGGAAGACTGGTAAGGTTAAGGACGATAGCAGGCAGTTAAAACTGTTTGCGTTGTATATATTCCACACCAAGACGAAGATTGAGAAGTGCCATACTTCGTTTGAATGGATCACCAAAGGTAAGTCTACAAAAGAGACCTACCATAGAAGTGATATAGAAGACTTATGGCAGGAGTTTATTCCTGACCTTAAGCGATTTAAGATCGCCCACAACGAGGATAAGTGGGACAAGAAGCCATCTGGGTTGTGCAAAGAATACTGCCCAGTGACTAATTGTGAATTTAATGGAAAATATAAGGGAGATTAATATGTCAGAAGAACTGAAACAGATGGAATTATTTACCGAAGATCTTACTGCATCTACAAAAGAGGCTGCTAAAGAGATAAATGAAGGCGTATCTAGAACCATAAGAAATACTGTAGGAGGTTCCATAATCCATGCAGCGGTTGCAAAAATGAAAGCGACCAAACAAGTAGAAGATGCGTTCACTGCAACCATGTTGAAAGGATCCGCCACAGAAGAAACAAAGAACAACCTATCTGCACACCTGACAGATGAGCAGAAGTATAAAAACATGGGCGTATATGAGCCATATAAAGTTCTTAAGAATATCCTTACTGAGGAAGAATTCAGGGGATGGATTAAAGGTGATGCGATCGTTTACCTGATGCGCGAGAAGCAGAAGGGTGGCGATAAGGACATTGTGAAAGCAATGCGTATGCTGGAGTTTTTAGGAAAATGACGCCTGAGGGTAAGGTAAAGAAGCGAGTAAAAGACCTGCTCAGTGAGTACGGCGCTGACATGTATAGCCATTGGCCGGTAATTAACGGCATGGGAGCGCCATCTCTAGACATGATCGGATGCTTCAAAGGCAGGTTCATCGCAGTAGAAACAAAGGCAGGAACTAAAACATTTACCGAGAGGCAAAAGATCACTGCAGAAAGAATTATGAGTGCAGGGGGCAAGGTGATTTTAGTTAACGATGTAAGTGGGTTTGATGATTTAAAGGAGTGGTTGGAGAGTGTTAATTCACAAGGAAACGAAAAGCATTCTCCTCCGAGTAAAGAATCTAAATAAGTTAAACGAGTTTCTTCCAGATCGCTATGAATTCGTAGATTTTAAAGGTCACAACGTAAGTATTCCGCACGGACTGGAAGAAACAAAGATACTTAATAATTTAGGCGTTCCGGTGCCAAGCCCTATATTGTACTATTACAATTGGCCAGGGCCGTTCCCTGCATGGGAGCACCAGAAGTACACAGCAGCCCAGCTTACGTTAAACCGACGCATGTACGTTCTTAACGAGGCTGGTACTGCTAAGACAGCAAGCTCGTTATGGGCAGCAGATTACCTTATGCAACAGGGCATGGTGCGTAAGTGCCTTATTGCATGCATGCTGTCTACAGTGGAGTCTGTTTGGATGGACGAGATATTCTCGTTCCTCATGCACAGAACATCGTCTTTACTCGTAGGAGATCGTAAAAAGCGGATTGCCAATTTAGAGAAGGATGTAGACTTTTACGTAATAAACCATGATGGTGTAGAGGTTATATCAAAGGAGCTTAAAGCGCGTAAAGACATTGATTTGCTCATACTCGACGAAGCTTCTGTCTATATAAACGCACGCACCACCATGTATAAGAAGATGTGCGAGCTGATCAGACCAGACATGACGTTCTGGCCAATGACTGCTACGCCTACACCTAACGCTCCAACCGATGCATGGGCATTGGCAAGGATGACTACGCCGTCCAATGTAACTCCTTATTTTGGATCGTTCAGGGATCTTACGATGCGACAGATCAACCAGTTCAAGTGGGTAGAGCGGGAGAATGCACATGAAACTGTGTTCAAGGCGCTTCAGCCTGCGGTAAGATTCAAGAAGTCAGACTGCATAGACTTACCACCTGTTGTATTTAAGACAAGAAGATGTGACCTCTCGGATGAGCAGAAAAAATTGTTCTCTGATATGAGGAACAAAGATGTTTTACAGGCCAAATCTGGAGAGAAGATCTCTGCGATAAACGCAGCGGATAAGATCAACAAGATAAGGCAGTTATTGTGTGGTGTGATCAAGCAAACAGAAACTGGTGTGTATGTTCCACTGGACTTCAGACCAAGACTCCAGTTGTTGATTGAAAGTATTGATGAGGCACATGCTAAGGTTCTCGTTATCGTTCCATTCAAAGGGATTATTTACGAGCTTCAGAAGCACCTGCATAAGATCTATTCCTGTGCAGTTATTAATGGGGATGTAACTCCCAGAAGGCGTAGGGAAATAATTAAAGCATTCAAGACGAGTAAAGATCCACACGTACTGTTGTGCCATCCAAAGGTTATGGCGCATGGTCTTAATCTGACTGAGGCCGATACGCTCATATTCTACGGGCCGATCAACAGTAACGACGAGGCGATGCAAGTCGTCGAGAGATTCAACCGGAAGGGACAAACTAGAAAGATGAC
>CAZEMX010000021.1:0-23557 GCA_964513415.1 uncultured Nitrososphaerota archaeon | reverse complement strand
TGCGCGTGGTCGCTCGCCATCGCCCCGTCGGTCAGCGGGGAGGAGGGGAGGATGGTGGGAGGGACTTTGATGACATGCGAGCGCAAGTCGTACTTGGTCGCGTAGTGAATCGTCGCAGCGACTTCACCCGAGTACGCCTTCTGGCCGTAGTCGAAGTAGACCAGGATCGGGTCGTAGGGTCGGTAAAGCTCGACCAGCGCGCAACTGTCGATCCCGCCCCCGAACAGGATCATGGCTTCAGAGCAGCGGGGAGGAATGGTCGGCACGGTTACTCCTTTCTCAGCGCCAGGAACTCGGCGCGTACATCGCGTTCGTAGAAGTTCCCCCGCAGCGCGGAGGTCGTCGTGAAGACACCGGGCGTATGCACGCCTCGGGTCGCCATGCAGAAGTGCTCGGCGCGAATGATGACACCGACGCCCTTCGGTTGTAGGTGCTCCATCATCGCATCGGCGACCTGGTTGGTCAGACGCTCCTGCACCTGGAGGCGCTTCGCGAACGCGTTGACCAACTTGGGGATCTTGCTCAGCCCGACGATGCGCCCATTGGGGATGTAGCCGACGATGGCCTTGCCGACAAAGGGCGCCATGTGGTGCTCGCAGTGCGACTGGACCGGGATGTTGTCGAGCACCACCATTTCGTTGCAGCGCTCTGCCCCGTCGGTAAAGGTCTTCATGAGAGCAGGGACGTTCACCCCGTAGCCGGCGAACCATTCCTTGTAGGCCTTCGCGACGCGTCCCGGCGTGTCGTAGAGGCCTTCTCGGTTAGCGTCGTCGCCTTCGATTTGGCGAAGGAGTGCAACGACTGCGTCTTCCAGTGCGGCTTCGTTCACAGGTAGACCTCCGCGGCACACTTGCGCGTCTCTTCGACTCGCACGTGAATGAGCTTGCAGTGGTCGGGCAGTAGTTGAGGAGCGACTACCTCCAGCAAGTAGAGCGCCATGTTCTCTGCGGTCGGGTTGAAGGGGACCAGGACCAACGAGTTCTCGAACATGCGCGCCGCTTCGGAGCCTGCATAGGCGCCGTTGTGGAATGCGTCGAGCAAGTCGCCCATGTACGTATCCTGCGCCCACGCCAGAAACTTGTGGTCCCAGTTCTGCTCCAACCACTCGCAGAGGTAGTCCTTGATCGCCGAGAAGTCGAGCACCCTCCCGACCGAGTCGAGCTTCGGCGCCTGCAGGGTGAAAGTCACCCGGTAGTTGTGCCCGTGCAGGTGCGCGCATTTGGACTCGTGTCCGTGCACGCGGTGCCCGCAGGAAAAGTCGTGGTAGCGACGCGCTACGATGACGGGTGAGGGAGGCGCTGCTCCCTCGGTTGCCAAGTCCATGATCTCCCCTTCGCGCATTGGCGGTTACTGGGACGGTTGCGAGTCATCGAACAAATCCGCCTCGCGGATCAGTTCGATGTGGTGCTTGTCGAAGAGTTCCTTCAGACGCGAGCGCATTGAGGAGCGGAACGGCCACTTGTCCTCGAGTTCCCCGCTACTGATGCCCGGGTGCGATGCGACCATGGTGTAAAGGACCATGCGTTCGCTGCCCGCCTTGCCCACCGGCGCCTTCTTCGCGCGCCAGGTAGCGTTGTTGGTGGTGTGGAACTTGGTAGTCATGCCTGGAAACAGACCGTGACTTCGTGCACGAGGAGCCCGTTGAGCCTGCCCGTCTTCATGACCAGAGCGAGTTCGTCGGAGGTAAGGTGCGTCTTGGTGAGCGGACGCTTGTCGGCGAGGTGATGCTCGTGGGTGAAGCGCACGTGCACCAGGAAGCGCTGCGGGATTTCGGTGGGGAGAAGAGTGCCTTGTGCAACCATGACCTACTCCTTTATTTTGCGTCGCTGCTGGAACCGCGCACGACACTCCTTGCAGCGCGAAAGGAGTTCGCGTAGTGATGCGAGGCGATCAATCTCGCCCGCGTCGAGCTTATCATGGAACTTCAGCGGCGTGCGGTGGTTGTAGCCGCGGCGCTCCATTTCCCGCACCAACTCTTCATGCCGGAAGTTGATGCTGCGCGTCTCCACGAGACCGTTCGCCGCGTAGCCCTTGAGGCTTGTGCCCTTCTTGATCGTCCCGACGAACATGTGAAGCTCCAGGTGTTCGCCGAGGAGGTGCTTCCGGCACATGACTTCAGGTTCGACCATCCACATGCGCACGGGTCACCTCAGCTAAAACAGGCAGGCAAGTCGACGCCTAGCACCCACAGCCAGAAGCGAGCGAGGAAGAAGACGGCGGGGAAGCAGAACGCAGCGCCGACGATGTACCCGACTCCTCGTGCCCAGCGCCTCGGGTCTTCGGAGCAGACTACGCAAAGCCCGCTGCCGGCCGCCGCAAGGACGACGGCGAAGATGACGCGGAAAATCAGCACGCTTTCGTAGCTCATGGCAGTCCCAGTATCTTGTGCGTCTGGAGCGAGAGTCGATACCCCTGCTCCAGCACCAGTTGCACGCAGCGGTCGATGTTGCGTTGCGTGTGGTCGCGATCCTCGTGGTAGTGCAGCGGTTGCACGAAGATATTGCGACGGTGCGATTCGCCCGCGGGGCGGAACATCAGGCCCGAGTTCTTCTTGTGCGCTTGCGAGACAGCATGCAGGGGCAAGCCGTCATCCGCTGCGGGTTCGTCCGCGTCGATGATGTACTTGTAGTTCCAGCAGTACTGCTCCAGGTACGGGTTGAGCTTGGGCGTCTTGGGCGAGCAGACGATGGTCAGTTGCGGGTCGCCTTCGACCGGGATGAGACACTCCTCCATCTGATCCATTCCCGGAGGCCAGTGAATGCCCGCGGTCTCAATCTGCACCTGCCATCCCGCCTTCAGCAACGTGCGGCAGAGCGGTGCGATGTTCTGGCGCATGGGCTCTCCGCCGGTGATGACGCAGAGGTTACCCGTGCCGCCTAGCCCCTCCTGCCGGATGAGGTTCGAGAGCGCTTCGTTCGGGATGCGGTGCGAGTCTTGCTCGAACTCGGTGTCACACCAGGAGCAAGCAAGAGAGCAACCAGCGAGGCGCAGGAAGACAGCGCGCCGACCCGCGAAGGGACCTTCTCCTTGCATGGTCGGGAACAGCGAGTGCACCAGCAGCGAGTCGGTGGTGTCGTCGACCTTGCGGATGGGGTTGGTGCCGAACATGGGTTCTCCGAAAAAGAAGCGAGAGGCGCATCCCGCGGGGGCGTCCGAGTCCGCGGGTCAGGAAGCGCCTCTCGCTTGCCGAAAGGCTAGAGCTTGTTGAACGCGTTGTACCAGGAGCTTGCCGTCGATGCGGTCGCGCCGGCCTTGGTCGCTGCTTCGACCGTCTTGGCGCGGTCGCCCTTACTGGAGAGGTAGACGGCGAAGGCCTTGTGCTTCATGCTGCCTTCGCGGAAGGGGTTGCCGCCCGCAGCCTTGACTTCCTTCGCAGAGGGCTTCTTCTCCTTCGGGGGCTTGGGCGGCTTCGGTTCCTTGGCCTTCTTCTCCTTCGGCGGCTTCGGTTCCTTCGGCGGCTTCGCGGCCTTGGGTTCCTTCGGGGCCTTCGGAGCCTTGGCCTTCTTCTCCTTCTGCGGTGCTGCCGACGCGCTTTCGCTCGCTTCGACCTTCGCGCCCATTTCCTTTGCGGCGACGAGGATCTTGTCGATGTAGTCGCTCTTCTTGTCTGCCTTGACCCGTTGCGGCCCTTTCGGGTCGACAAGCTTGCGATACTGCTCCCCGAGTTCGCGCTCCGAGAGCTTGTCCAACTCCTCACGGGTGATCATTTCTACCAGTCTCCTGACGTCCCTCACGCGCAGATTAAATAGACCGCTGCGTTCGCGCGTAAGGAATGAGAGCGCGCAGCGGATGGGCTCGACGACTTGCAGGGTGGGGCGCACGTGCGACCAGAAAGTCGGCAGCGACATGCGATGGGACACGCCTCCTTCAGACGACGATATGTAGCTGACCTGTCCGTCGCGAAAGCTTACGACAAGAGCGAGGTAACCAGCATCGCGCCAGACGCTTGGAACGGGCGGGGGACCTACGGGAGGTAACCACTTCTCTTCCTGGGCGCGCGGGGGCGGGGGCAACGGAGAAGCATCGGTCTCGGCATCGACCGCGGGAGCCGCAGACGCGAGAGCGCCGACTCCCTGTGCTGCTAGGAGTTCGGCTTCGGCTACGCCTGGGATTACTGCGGGAGTCTTGCTGCGCTTCTTACTACGAGACTTGCCAACGGCCTTGACTGCTTTCCCCTTGCTCACTTGCTCTCCTTTCTAGAATGCGAGCACTGCAACTACTCGGTCATCATAGCCGCATGACTGCCTCTACGCAATAGGGTTGCAGAAATTTTTTCACTCATCGTCCTCACCCGGTTCCCGGTCAGCGGTCTCGGGGACAGACTCGACCGCGGGGCCTAGGGTCTGTTCGGAGAAGGTGCGCCCCGCGTCGGTGACTCGGAAGTCCTTGTCAACCAGTTTCGCTTCAACCAGTCTCGGCAGAACTGTGCGGCGGAGCTTGTCCTGGTATGACTTGACGATGGCCTCCTCCGCATCCTCGGCCGAGTCGACGCCGGAGGGCACGCCGCGCTGCTTGCGGATGTTCTGGCCTGCGGGGTGATCCAGCACGGCCTTGGCTACTCTGCGCACCATGACCTTGCCCTTACCAGTGATCGCTGAGGGGGAGCTTAGCGCGAGCAGCACCAGCGCTTGCTCGTGATCCTCCTCCATCGACGCAACCGCGACCCCTGCGGCATTGACGAGCTTGGGCACGCTAATCTTGGGCGCTTCGCCGAAGTTGTCGATGAGGTGCGCGTGGTCGGTGCAGTCGAGCGAGTAGACTTCGATGAAGAAGTGCTTCGGCGACCACGGGGCGATGCGAAGCTTGGCACCGGGCTCCATCGTCACCACGTGCTCGTTGCCCTTCTTGTCGAAACGCCACTCATGGTCGATGTTGTTGATGAGTGCGCCCGCACCCCGAGCCGACTGCTGCGACTTCTCCTTGAACTTGGTCAGGTGGTGCGTGACCACCACGCCAGCCTGGTAGCGCTGTGCTATGTCCTCGTTCAGCACCTGGATGAAGCGCGCCGCCTCATCGTTGCTGTTTTCATCCTCGCCGCCCCACACCATCGACTTCGAATCGAGGTAGATAGCACCAATCTCGTTGTAGTTCGGGAGGCGCGCCGCTACCGCCTCGTGGAAGAGGTCGAGCGACTCGGGGTTGAGGATTTCGATGCGCTGCGGCAGGATGAACAACCAGTCCTTTAGGTCCTTCGGGTCGATGCTGTACTTCTGCGATAGCGCCAAGTAGCGAATCTGCGCGTTGTAGGCGTCCTCGCCCGCGACCCACAGTACCTTCGCGCGGGACGTGTTATGGGAAGCAAAGGGGATCCCGAGAGCAATGCACAGCGACTGGTACTGAAGTACTGTGGTCTTGCCCGAGTTCGAGTCCCCGGTCGCTAGTACAATTGACGCGCGTTCCAGCAGGCCCTGGATGACCGACGCACGAGGGATCAAGTTCGCACTGATCTGGTCGAGCGTGAGGATCGCGAGTTGCTTGGGAGGCGCTTCGCTTGCCGCTTTCTCCTTCTCGCCCACGCCATGCTCGTTGACCCAGCGGCGCGCGCCTTCGAACGCGTCCTTGAAGTCGTCGTTGTGCTCGAGGATTGCATACGCAGCGAACGGGTCGAGGATGCGCGGGGTGCCATCGCTGTTCTTGACAGCAAGCGGGTCATTCTCGTGGAAGGAGACGACACAGTGTTCGGGACCGTCGTCGTAAAGCACCACCGCAGCGCGCTTACTCTTCGACCCCCGGTACATGTACCGGTTGCGCGACTTGCGCAGGTAGGCACTGCTGCTTTCGAGGAGGTCCCGCAGGTCGAAGTTGCGGTTGAACAGGTCGATGGTGCCGCCTGCTGTCCGTACTCCTGTCTTCAGCCCCTTGGCGTTAGCGTCCCGGCCCTTCGCTCGCTCAGCGATCAACTCCTTGTACCCGTCGAGCATGCGGTCGACGTCGATGGGCTTGCCCGCGTACTCGCGTGCGAAGGCGAGACTCGCCTTTTGCGGCGGGCAGGAGGGGAGGTAGATCGGCTGCGAAGGCTTCGCTAATGAGTCGTCGAGCTTGAACGGGAAGGTCGCGACAAGCGACCGGTGCAGGAACGGGTGCTCTTCCTTGGTCACCATGCGTGAGCAGCGAATCCACAGACGCATGCGAGGCGCATCGGCCGAGTGCGAGAAGGTGGTACTCGCGACCAGCGACAGGCCCGCCTTCTCGCACCAGTCGTGCAGTGCGTTGACATCCTCCGGGAGCAGTTGATCCAGGTCTGCGATGAGCAGCGGCCAAGGCTCTGCGTTCTTGTCGGTGCGATGCCCGCTCCCGCCCATGGGTCGGCAGAAGTAGGGGCCGTCCTTGTCAGCGCGGTGGTCGAAGGTCGTGACTTGCTCGACAAACTCGCTCCACGAAAGCTCGAGTTGCGGGCTGAAGTCAGCGCCAGGGTCGACTGCTGCGACGTGCTCGCCGCGGGCAACGACGATCTTGTCGGGTGCGGGCACGGGTCAGAAGAATTTGTCGAGGTTCTGTGCGGCGAAGCGCGCGAGCAGGAGAGCTTCCGCGCGTCCTTCGTCCTTCTTGCGAGTCAGGTGGTGGTCCGCGGAAGGGAAGGCGCGGCGCGCAAGAGTCAGCGAGTAGGCCTTGTTTTTGGTCACTCCCGCGAGCCTCTTCCAGTGAGCGGGAGACGCGTAGCTGACGCGCCCGACCGTATGCGCGAGCGCGCGAGCAACGCCGAAGGAGTCGCCGAGCGAGAACATGCCCGAGACGCCTTGCCCGGGCATGGCGCTTACCTGTTCGATGACTGTCAGCACTGGGACTACGTCCGCCTCCCCAAGACCATTGACGGTGCTGCTGAGCAGCGAATAAAGGTTGTTCGCATCGACCTGGTTGCGGCCGCTCTTCTTTGCCTCGGTCGGCATGTCGTAGACCCCGACGAAGCAGGAGTCCCAGTCGTCGTCATGCCTACGACGTCGCAGGTCGAGGAACGCCACTGCTCCGTGGATGCCTGGGTCGATGGCGATAACCACCGGTGACCGCGCGAACTCCTCCTGCTGCTTCTTCTTGGCACTCGGACTCATCCCCTACTCCTCTGTGTCGTTACTCTCTTCGTCAGCGTCCTTGCGCAGCCGAAGGATCGGGCCGATGCGACGCTCGCTTTCGAACTGCGCGTACAGGTCGGGGTGCTTCATCTTGAACTCGAAGTCGTCGAAGTAATGCCGGTCCTGCATGAGCAGGCTGCCCCACTTTTCTCCGCCGATCTGCAAGTAACCGGTCTTGCCCTCCAGCAGCCGGATGAGCGCTCCGACCTTCGCCTGCTCCTCCTTCTTCTCGCGGGAGAGCACTCGGCGGTGTGCTTTGATTTCGCTGAGGAGCTTCGCGGTTGCGTCGCTCAACTGCAGGACCATCTTCTCCTTCTTCGCCTCCGCCGCGGTGACGCCCTTCAGGTACTTGGTTCGGAGCGCGAGAGTCAGGTCGTCGAGGCTCCCGCCGAAGTCGGGCGGGTCATCGGCCTGAACTCGCCGCCAGAATCTGTCCTCAGCCTCGAGCAGGATTGCCTCTCGGTCGAGGTCTCGCTTGATGAGGTAAGGCACCAAGCGGCAGCCGCCGAACAGTGCGAGCAGGTAGCAGTACTCGACCCCGGTCAGCGCCATGTAGTGGTCGCACTGGGTCAGGTAGTAGATGGCGATGTTGTTTGCGTTGCGGCCTTCGGGGTCCGGGTCGCCCCATTCGGGTCCGCGGAACTCGATGTTCTTACACTCGGCAATCGCGAACGGGTACTCATCGTCGTAACGCTTGACCCAGTAGTCGATGTGCCCGCCCATGAACGGGTGAGTCACGTTGCGCAGGAACTCGGTTTGCTTGCTCGGCTTGAAGACATCGAAGCGGTAGCGGCGAGCGAAGGCGTTCGCGATCACCGGCTCCATGTCGTGCCCGAAGTCGAACTTCTCCTGGAGCGCGTCATCGATGGGTCGGGTCGCCCCGCCCATTTTCTGCACGAAGACAGAGAAGGGCGTGGAGTACGGGGAGAGCCCGAGGATTGCTGCTGCGTCGCTGCCGCCGATGTAGCCTTGGCGTTCACTTACTGTGGGGGCAGCGGGTGTTTCGGATGAAGTTGGTTCCATAGCTTCCTAGCCCACTCCTCTTCGGTGACGTCTTCTACGCAACCGTCACCCGGATCGAAGGTCTCAGAGGTAAAGAGAGACTCCGACTCCGGGTGCCAGAGAAGCAGGCCTAGAAAGGGATGTCGTCATCGTCCGGCAGGGAGCCGGCCGGGGCTGCGGGCTTGGCGGCGGGTTTCGCTGCGGGTTTCGCTGCGGGGCGCGCTGCGGTTGCTGCGTTGCCGCCGCTCGGTCCCTTCACCGACGCGTCGAACTCGAAGAAGCCGGTGACCCGGTTGCGCTCGGTCTCGCCGTCGCGCTCGACATCGACCAGGATGATGAGGCGCTTCCCGACGACCTCCTTCGTGTCCTTGACCGCGCCGATGGCGAAGCCGCACGCGACGCAGAGCGAGTTCCATTGCTCGCGCCCGATGCGCTGCGCGGTCTCGCTCGGGTTGCTGACGTTGAGGTTGGCCCAGACCTTGCGGTTCTTGAAGTTGTCGCCCTGGAGGACGAACTCGACCTCGTAGAAGTACCCGTCCTTCTTCTTGGTAGGCTTCTTCTCGACGCCTTCGCAACGTGCGGGGTAGCGGCCCTTGGGGAGGGTCTCGAACCCGCTCCTGCCTTCATCGTACTCGGTCTGGTCCCAGTCGACTTTCGCCATGGTAATGCTCCTGTAGGTATGAGAGAGTGTTGCGGTTACTGCTGCGGCGTGTAGTACGGAACGTGCTTCGCGAACTCGTCCCAGTCGAGTTTCATTTCGACGGGGAGCTTGTAGCGGTTCTTCGCGTAGAAGGCGGGGCGCTCCTCGGTATACATCACCCGGTCGCCACTGCTGATGCCGCGGCGCACCTCGCGACTGAACCCGACGTCCTCCTTCTTCACCGAAATGTCGTAGTTGGCGAAGGCGACCACGTCAGCCCACTCCTGGAGCAGCGAGGAGAGGCGGGTGGTGAGCTTCGGCTGGTACCGGTCGAAGGGCTCGGTGATGGGCGAGTCGAAGCGCTTGACCTCGCTGTGCGCGATGACGATGACCGCCATGTCGCGCTTCGCCCGGAGCATGCTGAAGGCCCCGAGGACGTCGCTCATTTTGCCTTCGGCGAACAGCGACTCGCGACCGAAGCCAAGCTCCTTCTCGGTGAACTCGGCGCGAAGCTCGGCCTGGATGAAGTCCTCGAACCAGTCGGCGGAGTCGAGCACTACCGTCTTGTAGTCGTGCTTCTCCTTGTAGAGCGCGCGGAGGATGTCCATGACCTCGGTGCGCGACTTCACCTGCGGGAACTTCGGCACATCGATTTCGTTCGCACCATCCTCGGTCGGGATGAAGATGGGCGACGGCGCCGACGCTGCGAAGGTCGACTTGCCGATACCGTGGATGCCGTAGAGCAGGATGCGCGGCGGTTGATGAACGCGACCGGTGACCACGCCAGAGAGCAGCGAAGGTGCGGCCTTGGGTGCTTCGGTGGGTTGGTCTTGCGGTGCTTCTGCGGCGGGAGTTTCTTTCGGCTTGGAAGCCATTGCGCTTTCCTTTCGGGGTTACTCGTCGAAGTCGACGATGATGGGCAGGTAGACCTTCTCGCGCCGATCCCAGCGAAGCAGATTGACGCGTCCATGAAGCTCAGCGGCGATGGCGAGACTAATCCCGATCATCACCGGGTCCCCGTTGAGCAACAGGTAGTCGCTCGGCTTCATGCTGCCGAGTTTCTTGCGGGCAATTTCTACAGCGTGCTGCGGGTGCAGCGTGACTTGACCCGGATCGTAGATGACTTCGGGCGGCCACGCTGCATACTCGCGCAGCGGGCTGAAGTCGAGTGTAGGGTTGTCCTGTACGAGAAATGCACGAGGCTTGGTCGTACTGGTGCTTTCTGTGAGCACGTCGGGGCCTTCGGTGGGGAGAGAGGTTTGTGTTGCTGACATTGCGACTATCCTTTCTGGCGCCTGCTTGCTGCGGGCGTTTGGAGCATAATTGATATGCCGATGACAAAGCAAGCGTGCCACCACCTGGCGTAAGAAAGGAGAAGGAACAGTCATGCAGGTCCAACTACGCGACTACCAAGACGAGTCTGTCGCCAGACTGCGCGAAGCACTCAACGCAGGCGAGCATCCTCTTTGCGTACTACCCACAGGCGCTGGGAAATCGTTGGTGCTCGCTTCGCTGCTGGCGAAAGTCAACTGCAAGGCACTCGTGCTGACCCACGTGGCGGAGTTGCTCAAGCAGAACTCGAAGGCGCTGCATCGGATTGCGCCAAGTCTCTCCCAGTCCTTCTTCGCCGCCGGGTTGAAGGAGAAGGACTCGACAGCACAGGTGGTCTTCGGGAGCGTGCAGAGCGTCTACCGATCCTTGAGCGACTTCCGCATCCCCCGCCGACTGGTGATCGTCGACGAGGCGCACCTCTGCCCCCGGAGCAGCGGCGCGATGTACGCGCAGGTCTTCTCCCACTTCATGGGCGCGAAGCGCTTAGGATTGACCGCGACGCCCAAGCGCCTCGACTCAGGGTCGCTGATCGATGGCGATGACGCCTGGTTCACCTCCATCGCGCATCAAGTCGAGACCGCTGAACTCATCAAGCGCGGATTCCTCCTACCGCTGGTCGGGGTGACGACCGAAATGCAAGCGGACTTGACAGGGGTCAAGATGCGGGGCGGCGACTTCATCCCGGGACAGGCGGCTGCGGCGGTGCAGGCATCGCTCCCCATCGATGTCGCGGTAGCGAAGGCTTGCCGCTACGCGCGCAAGCGCAAGTCCTGGTTGGTCTTCGCGGCCTCCATCGACCATGCGAACGACATCCAGCAGCAACTCCTGGCGAACGGGGTCGCGGCTGCGGTCATCACAAGCGAAAGCAGCGACGACGAGCGGGAGCAGGCTATCGACCTCTACAAGTCCGGGGAGGTGCGAGCGCTAGTTAACGTGGGCGTGCTGACCACCGGGTTCGACGCACCCGCTACCGACGCGATCATCTGCATGCGACCGACGCAAAGTGATGTGCTCTGGCAACAGATCCTCGGTCGGGGCATGCGGCTGTCGGAGGGGAAGACGAACTGCCTCCTGCTCGACTTCGTCGGGAACCTGGAGCGGCTAGGAGGCGTCGGGTCGATCACCGAGAGTTTCGACATGCGCTCGCCCGAGGCGGTCGCACGTGCAAGGGCTGCGACCGAAAGCAAACGCAAGATGAAGCCCCGGGAGGCGCCCGAGCTTTACGACCCGTCCTCTGAGGACCCGATGCGCAACGGCACCGCGTTCGAAGCGGAGGTACGGGGCACGTCAAGCTTCGTTGTGCCCTCCAAACGCTTCCCGGGCAAGAGCATCCTCATTGTCAACTACGAACTCGAGGACGCGACAGGGAGAGCCTTCACCGCGAAGGAGTTCCTCTGCGTCGAATACCCCGGGAGCGCCAAGCACCTTGCGGCACGGTGGTTCAAGCGTAGGGGAGTCGTGGGTGCGCAGGTGCCGACCTCCGCGCGCGATGCGCAGGCGCTGGTGCGAGTGCTCGAGGAGCCGGCAGAAGTCATCGCCCGGTTCGACCCCAAGCTCGGGTGCTACAAGGTGGACTCGGAACGCTTCGCTGTGCAGAGCGATGCGGTCGCTGAAGTCATCGACGCGTAGTCAGTCGTAGTCACTCCTCAGTCAGTCGTCGGTGACGCCGCAGTGGTCGGTCGTCATCGCACTGACTCGTCAATGCCGAAAACCGGTCATCAGTGCACTGATCGATTCCCCGTAAGCCGTTGATTTTGCAGGCAAATCTCAGCATCAGTCGAGAAAAAGTTCCCCTAAGCCATTGATTTGTAAGGGAAAAACGGTATTGACTGGTACCGGTATTTCTGCTACAATGGGGGCGTTTCAAGAGTAAGGAGAAAGCAGCAAGAGCAAGAGAGATAAGCGGGGCAGTTAAGCGGGTCGCGAGCGCAAGGGCGCGGCCAGATCAGGCAGGGATCAAACGCGATTGAGTCAATCCCCCGCGAGAGGCCACAGCAGGCGCTCTCAATCTCTCAAAGAGGTCTGGTAGCAGGGTGATCCAGCGACCAGGTCGACAGGCAGCGCGATGCCTCAGATACGCGCGGGGTCCGATGATGAGCAGCACCCGCCCCCGCGAGCAGCACTGAGATTCCTGAAGCGCAGCGGTGAGAGCCCCGTCCCAGTGCCAGCTAGACACTGCCGCCGAAAAGCGCAGCGTTTGCGATGAGCGCGTAGCATGAACTGCTCCTCTCGCATCGCTGAATGCCCAGTAATCGAGTCATCACGATTCGATGCAGCCGGGCGCTCCAAAACGATAAGAAGATGAAAGCGCTAAGACCGCAGCCCCAGAGCAGCACGGGTGCAAGCTCGCGAGAGCTTCGCACCATTTGGGTGAAACGAGACTCCCTCATGTAAGAAGTCGGTGAGCATCCATGCTTGCGCGACTCGATGCGATTCCTCAGGGAAGGCCAGATGAGAACCGAGCACATTCCGCGCGGTTGGCGGTAGCGGTCTGCACGACGCTCCCTGCAATGTCAAGACGCTGGTAAGCGAACCCGGAAGTTACGAGGCGCATCGAGCAGCAGTAGCGCAGTAGAGCAGTTGCAAGCGCTGCATACCCGAGTGAGGAGAGTCCGGCGCAGTAGGGCATTCTCCGTACGCATACCTTTCTAAGCAATGAGTGCATTACGCAAGCGCATCGCAAGTCATCGCGTTGCGTTTGCTTGCTTGCACTCGCAAGCATTCACCAGAAAGGATAGGCAATGAACAAGCTGAAGCTTCACGTGTCCTCCCGCCCCGCCTCGCAGTTCAAGGCGCGGGTATATTTCTTCGTTGAGGACGAGACGGTTGTTGACAACATGATGAAGCGGCGCAGTCGGCCGTACAAGGAGTATCGCAAGATGCTGCCGACGGTGCTCAGCATGGCGGGGTGTAGCAATCCCGAAGAAGTTGCAGAGTCCGCGCGCTGGTCACAAAAGGCGGGTTGCTCCTGCGGGTGCTCGCCGGGCTTCATTCTTAACGATCGCGCTGTGCGCAATCGCGACTTCTACGTCAGCATCAAGTAAGAGCATTACTCAAGAGCATTGCATTTGCAGTGCTCTTGGTTGCTTGCTCTTGCAGTAGCAGGCTCCGAGCGGAGCGGTCCTCCGCACCTAGAAAGGAGAAAGTCATGCGTATCAATCAACTCGCCAAAACCATCGCAGTCGCGCATGCCATCAACCGGCCCCTGATGATTTGGGGTCCCCCGGGCGTTGGCAAGTCGTCGGTGGTGCATCAATACGCGCAGGGCCTCGGGCTCCCAGTCCTCGACTGGCGCTTGACGCTCTGCGATGCAGTCGACATGCGCGGCACGCCGCGCGAGCGCGACGGCTGGACGTATTGGGCGCCCCCGGTCGAACTCAAGCTCGACCCGAAGTCGAAGGGCATCATGTTTCTCGACGAGCTTGCCCAGGCCCGCATGGAAGTGAAGAATGTTGCAGCCATGCTTGTTCTGGAGCGGCGCATTGGGGAGTGGAAGTTGCCCGAGGGCTGGTGGATCGTCTCTGCATCGAATCGGATGGGTGATGCAGCGGGCACGTCTCCCATGCCTAAGCACCTCGACAACAGGTTTTGGCATCAAGAAGTTGAAGTCAGCCTCGACGATTGGTTGGTCTGGGCTGACGCGGCCGACGTCGACTATCGAGTCGTCGCGTATCTGAAGTATCGGCCGACCGCGCTGATGAGCTTCGACCCGCGCAGCAAGGAAGCGGCATTCGCTTCCCCGCGCACGTGGCACATGCTCAGCGATGCGGTGCGGGGCTTCGAGGAGCGCAAGTTGCTCGACGAAGACCCGGTGGTGGTGGGAGAATGGTTCAGCGGTATCGTCGGGAACGGGTACGGACGCGAGTTCACGGGCTTCCTGCGCACGATGGCATCGCTGGTGAGTATCGAGCAGATCCTGTTGGATCCGATGAGCGCGCCGCTCAGCCATGACCCGAGCGTGAACTACGCGCTCGCGACAGCGCTGGCAGCGCAGGTCGATCGGAGCAGCATTGATGCAGCGTTCTCGTATCTGCATCGGGTCGGCAAGGAGCATTCGTTCGTGTTCGCGAAGAAGGTCGAGAACATCCAGCCGAATCTTCGCAAGACGAAGGCCTTCGTCGGGTTCTGCGCGATGCACGCGGACTACATCTAACCATCGCAGTCACCGGGAAAGGATATTGATATGACCCGCAAGCTCGCAGCAAAGAAGACGTTTAGCGGCAAGACGCTCGCTGACATCGATGTCAAGCACCCCGAACAGCAAGCGGTGCAAGACGATACGCGCTCGCTGCAGGAGCGCGCGATGCTGGTGCGTAGCACGATCAGCCGCTGGTACGGCACCGCGAACGACGAAGAGGTCGTCGCGGAGATCAGGCAGAGCAAGGAAGCGAAGGGCGAAATCGGGAGCTTTACGAAGCGCCTGATGACGCGCGACAAGTTCAGCAAGATCAGCAGCATTACGAACGAGGCGCGCAAGTTTCACAAGCAGATGACCCTTCCGTGGGGCGATTCGGGAGCGCGGCTTCTGAACGTCACGCAGTTCTTCGAGTACAAGCGCAAGATGTCGGGGTTCGAACGCGACTTCTACATCGCAGTCGAAGCATTCCTCGAGCAATACCAGCACGCAGTAGCAGAGCAGAAGGAGCGCCTGGGCAAGATGTGGCGCGAAAGCGATTACCCGTCGCTGGAGGTCATGCGGCAGCGCTTTCGCTTCGCGGTCTTGGTCGAGCCGCTCCCGAGCAGTGACGACTTCCGCATCAAGCTCAGCAAGGACGAGGCGCTGGAGATTCGCGCTGAGTACGAAGCCGAGGTGAAAGCTCGCTTGAAGGCTGCCGTCAAGGAGGTCTTCGAACGGGTGCAGGAGACGGTGGGCGATTTGCAGGGCAAGCTCGCCGACCCTGATGCGCAGATCCGCAGCACGACGTTCGAACCCCTGCGCAAGCTCGTTGCATCGCTCCCGCAGTTGAACGCGGTGGTGCAGGACCCGAACATCGCATCGCTTGGCAATTCGATTGCCAAGGA
The DNA here is from genome assembly GCA_964513415.1 of uncultured Nitrososphaerota archaeon. GTDB lineage: Archaea > Thermoproteota > Methanomethylicia > Methanomethylicales > Methanomethylicaceae > Methanomethylicus. The sequence continues at coordinate 8,494 of CAZEMX010000021.1, read as the reverse complement.
GTTGCTTGCGCTGGATCCGGGTGCGGTGAAGGATGACAAGGCAGTGCGCAGCGAAGCGAAGAAGAAGGCCGACAACATCCTGGCCGCTCTGAAGCCGCTCCGCAATCAATGGAACGCGCAGCAACCAGAGAAAGGAGAAGAGGTATGAGGCAAGCACCGGTAGCGCTCAGCAAGGCAGACCGCGAGCGCATGCAGCAGGATGCGACAGCGTTGATGCAGAAGGCGCTGTTGCATATCAAAATCTACTACCCGTTCTACGGGGCGCTCGCTGAGCGCCTCAAGCTCAAGGCGGATTGGCGGCACCCCACCTGCTATACGGATGCGGTGGTGCTGGGCTTCAATCCGCAGTTCGTGCTCAGCAAGGGGTGGGCGTACACGCTCTACGTCACCATTCATGAAATCACGCACTGCGCTCTCGGTCATCCGTTCCGCCGCAAGGATCGCCGCCCGAAGGAATGGGGCGAGGCAGTCGATCATGTGACCAACCTAGCGCTGAACAAGGACCCCGAGCTACTCGCTCTGTTCGCTCAGATGGGCGAGGGGCTCGCGGATCCGCGCTTCAGCGGCATGGCAGCAGAGCAGGTCTACACGATTCTGAAGACCGAAGCGGACGAGAAGGCGAAGCAGCAGCAACAGCAGCGCAAGCAGGAGCAGGAGCAACAAGAGCAGCAGGAGCAGTCCTCGCAGCAGTCGCAGGGCGACGATGGCGAGGAGCAGCAAGAGCAGCAAGGTCCCTCGGAGCAAGGTGAGGAGCAGGGCGAGCAGTCGCAAGGCGAAGGCGAAGAAGGCGAGAGCAGCGAAGACGAAGGCGACCTCGGCGAGAGCGAGACCGGCATGCCCGGTGACTGCTTAGACGCTGGGGCGTCGGGTGAGCGCCCGGAGCACCTCGAGGAAGAAGGTGAGGAGGGCGAGGAGGAGCAGGGCGAAGGCAGCGGTCATCCCGATAGCACCGACGATGACGAGGAGCAGGGTGCAGAGAGCGAGAGCAGCAGCGAGCCCGATGACGACCTCGACAACGACGACCTCGAGGATGATGGCGAAGGTAGTGACGATGAGCAGGACCAAGGGGAAGTCGAGGTTGAAGAAGGCGAGGAGCAAGCGCAGGAAGCTCGCCAGATGGACGAGTCCGAGCTTGCGAAGCTCGAACGCGACTGGTCGCAGTCGGTCATGACCGCGCAGTTGGCAGCAGGCGGCGAAATTGAAGCGACCATGGCGCGAGCGATCGGCGCAACGCAGCAGGATACCCGGAGCTTCGCGGACTGCATCGATGAGTTCGCGCATACGACGTGCAGCATGGAGGAGTCATGGTCGCGCAGCAATCGGCGCTTCAGCCATGAGTACCTCCCGTCGCGATGCGCTCCGGGGGTCAAGGAGATGGTGCTGGGCATCGATACGTCGGGTTCGATCAGCGACGCAGCGCTTGCGCTCATGCAGGTCGCAGCGCAGAAGGTGCTGGACGAGTTCGGCCTCAAGTCGATGCACGTCGTGTATTGCGACTCGCGCATCCGCGGCATTGAAGTCTTCAATGCTGGGGATACGGTCGAGCTTCATGCACGAGGCGGCGGCGGTACGTCGTTCCATCCGGTGCTGCGGTATGCGCTCGAACTCGAGCAGCAAGGAGCAGATGTTGCAGGCGTCATCTATCTGACCGACCTGGAAGGGGGAGTCAGCGATGCCGAGGACTTCGCTCACATGCAGATTCTGTGGGTCGACATTCTCGCAGAGCGGCCGCGGTGGTCGAGCGGCGATGCCCCGGCAGGGTTGGGGTCGGTGATCAACGTGTTCCAGTAGGCAGTGCAATGCGGCAGCGGCTTCGCAAGAGGTCGCTGCCTCGCTTGCTCAGCCGAGTAGGCGTAACCGAGAAAGGATTAGTCATGAGAAAGCAAGAGCAACAGAGCTACCCGCCCCGTCATCGCATCGTGCAGCGCGCTCTCAGCATGCGCAGCGGCAGCGAAGGACCGAGGCACGACCCGTACTCGTGGTCGACGCTGACGGTCACCCTCAATGGCGTCGACCATACGCTGCGGCTGAGCGCGCTGGGAGGCATCAGTTACCGGCGCGAAGCTCGCGACGGAACGCCGGGCGCCGTCACGATGACCGACTACCCCGAGCGGGGCGACGTCTCGCTCGCGCAGCAAGCGTGGGAGCGGGCGGTCGGGATGACGGTCTCGGAGTTTGGCCGCGCATACGACCGCATTCACCGCGACGACATCGAAGACCCGATGGGCGACCCGTCGCACTACATCTAAAGGAGCAGCAGGAATGCTTATCTCGCTGACCAGCGACGACCTCGACTTCAAGAACATGGCGAGCGAGGTCGTCGCGACACTGGTCGACTTCGACCTCATGCGCAGCGACGACCGGTTCAACTCTGAGGAGCGCGCCATGGCTGCCGAGTCGGTCGCTCGCATCGTGGACAACCGGTTGCGGCAGCACGGGTACGACCGGATCCGCTTCTACGGTCGCCTTCGGCTAGAAGGAGCGGAGTTGGCAGCTACCTTTGTCAACTCAATCTTCGCTACAATCGCAGAGGAAAGGAGAACTCATCATGCGTAGACCGGTAGTTGAAGAAGTCACCGACTGGATTTGCGCGACCTTCGATGATGTGGTCGGGGATCGCGTCGTGGTCCTGGGTGTCCTCATCGCTCTGGTACTCGTCCTCACGGGCGTGGTGTCAGGGCTCTGGAGTGAAGCATGAGTCAGCGACTCAAAGCCTGGCTCTGGCTGCGGCGCAACGTGCACGAGGCGGCCGATGCTCTGCGCTTCATGCACCTGCAACGCTGCGCACTGGCGTTAGCCATTTGCCAGCGCGAGCGAGAGAAGGTTACCACTGACCTGATGAAAGCGCAGCGCGCGTACGATGACGCGCTGAGCGAGTACCGCCTGCACCACCAGTTCGATGCGCAGGAGTTGACCCCTGTCATCGCCGCAGTTCCCTCGCAGAAAGGAGAAGAGCAATGCCTTCCAAGCAAGCAGTCGTCGCAAAGCCCCGCACCCGTCCCGCAACGAGCAGTGGTGGTGCGACTGAGCAGAAGCAACCCGAGGCGCTCCGCCCGGGTGAAGTCGACTTGATCCTCCGCGCTCTGCGCTACTACGTGCACGGGGAGCAGGTCGCTATCAGCAACGCGCTCCTCGAGGCGCGCCGCACCAAGCGCAACAAGGATGCGCTGCACGCAGCGGATGTGAAGCAGCAGGCGCAGTCGCACATCGATGCGGCGCAAGCGCTGCACATCAAGCTCCGCGCTCGCATGCTGCGGGGGGAGGTGACGCGATGAGCCCGAGCAAGAAGCCGTTCCGCGTCACTTGGACCGAGCGCGAGCGTAACGCCTTCATTGATGCTGCGGTGACCTTCGGTTACCCGCAGCACGGGGATTCGTCTCGAGTCTGGAAGCAAGCGATCCAGAAGTCGGGAGTCCGCGACCGACCCATCGACCCCGCCTTCATGGCGAAGGTGAACAAGAAACGGATGGTAGAGGCGATGCGGCCGCCTGAAGTCAAGGGCATCCCGCAGCAAGGTCCCGTCACGGTGCCCGAACCGAGCGAGCCAGCCCCGGCACCCGAGGCAGCGCCCGCAGCGAGCGTCGCAGAGCAAGAGCAGCCACCGGTGATGTCGCTCGCGCCGGTCGCTGAGGCGCTTGGGGAGTTGCTGGTGGAGAGCCTCACCCGAGCGCTTTACGATACGAGGCTCAGGACAGCCTTCCGCAACATCGTTGCGGAGGTGCTCTCCCCCGAGTCGGAGCTTGCGCGAGTCGAAGGGGTCACCTGGCGCTCTGCGAAAACGCCCCGGGAGCGACTTCCCCGCATTGTCGTTGCCGGGGGTCGTACCTCGCTGCGCGAGACGCTAAAGGATGTCAAGGGCGTCGACCTGCGGCTCTGGGGCCAGGTGCAAGGCGAGTCGCCGCACCGGCTCTGGAACCTGTTGAAGGAAGCCGATGAGTGCTTTGTCCTGGTCAAGGACATTTCGCATCCAGTCATGCACAGCATCAAGGCAAGGGAGAAGAGACATGGGTCGCCGGCGCTCAAAGTCAAATACTGGACGGGCAGTGCTGCGGAGCTTGCTGCGACCATTCAGGATGTCGCGCAAGGCATCCACCCGGAAGAGAAAGGAGACAAGTCATGATCCGCTTCGTGCATTTGTGCAGCGCGTTCGCCTGGTTCGTGAACGCATTGCTCTGGACTTTCTACGCGCATGTGCCGCTACTTGGTGTTGGTTCGTTGTTGGGGGTTGGAGCCTCGATCCTCCTGGCAAGGTTCTCCCACCAGGAGTACTGGGCGTGAACGAGGAGCAGGCGAGGCTTGCTATGGAGGCTGCGCTGCGGCGCGCCTCCTTCTCCTCAGCGCTGGAGCTTGCGATGATCGAGACGGTAGTCGTCCTGACGCGCAAGATGGCCCCGACCTTTGGGGAGGTGGTCATCAAGTTCGAACTCGAGTGTTCGATGCCAGCCAGCGAGCGCTACGCGGTGGCGAAGTTCAAAGCCACCGGGCCGCAAGGGGAGGGAGAGATTACCCTGACCTTCCCCGCTCGCATCCTCATCGAACGCAAGAGCAGAACGCCCGCGACTGTTGCGCTTGCTTGCAAGGCGCTGGAGGCGTTCGAAGCTGCTAGAGAGCAGCACCGAAAGGGAGAGAAGTAATTATGCGGTTCAGTTTCAGAGCAAGTATCGACCCGCCAATGAAGACGGTGACCGGGGAGGTGCTTGAAGTCAGGCGCTTGCCCCCGGGTCAGTACTACTGGGTCGCCGCAGTTTTTGGCAGCAAAACTCTTTACCAACTAGCGTCGTACCAACCGAAGAAAGGATAAAGACATGCGCAAAACTAGATACTCGTCGGCTAAGCAAGAGATCGCCTACCACTTCGTTGCCGACACACTGCGCGATGGTCGACCCATCCCTGCCGATGGGGAATGGCTGGTGCATGAGGGGCCGGCGGAAATCTGCGAAACCGGCCTGCACGCGAGCGCGCATCCCTACGACGCCCTGCAATACGCGCCCGGTCCAACGCTGTGTCTGGTCGAATGTGAGGACATCGTAGCGGAGCACGCTGACAAGTTCGTGTGCCGCCGCCGCAAGATCGTCAAGCGTATCGATAGCACCGAACTCTGCCGAAAGTTTGCACGGCATTGCGCGCTGTCCGTCATTCACTTGTGGGATGCACCGCAAGTAGTGCGCGACTACCTGACGACAGGTGACGAGTCGTTAAGGGATGCCGCGTGGGATGCCGCGTGGGCTGCCGCGAGGGATGCCGCGTGGGATGCCGCGAGGGCTGCCGCGTGGGCTGCCGCGAGGGATGCCGCGAGGGCTGCCGCGTGGGCTGCCGCGTGGGCTGCCGCGAGGGATGCCGCGTGGGATGCCCACAAAGCCGAGTTCAAACGCATGGTGGACGAGGCGTTTGCATGAGCGAAGTTTAACCAACTGAAGAAAGGATAGGATGACCATGCCGCACGAAACGTTCCCGAGCGAGTTCCCGGTGCTCTACCATGGCACCTCACAACACTCGCTGATTCCGATGATGGAGCAGGGCCTGATGCCTCGGGGAGGCACGGGGAAGGACAACTGGAAGCATACAGTGACCAGCAACCCGAACACCGTATACCTCAGCGACTGCTTTGCGCACTACTTCGCCTTCCAGGCGATGCAGAACAATGAAGGAGCTGCTGCGCTCGAAATCGATGTGACCAAGCTCAACCGCTATGCCTTCGTTGCCGACGAGGATGCAGTCGAGCAGGCGAGCAGAGGGCACCACATCCCCCATACACCGAGGTGGCTCGCGCAATCCAACGACATGAAGCGGCGCACTCGGTGGTTCCGCGACAACGCCGAGTTGTTCGACCCTTCCGTCTCTATGCAACTGCTCGGCACGGTTGGGTACCGCGGTACCATTCCCTGGAGTGCCGTGAGGAGAGTCGCGCTGCTCACCGCAGAACAAGCGAGGCTCCTGACTTTCCTCTTCGACCCGACGATCACTACCCTGCTCTACAAGATCCGGGGTAGTTCGTACAGGCGCTTCACCCGGTCGTTGTTCGACCAGGACTTGCTCGCGGATGTCAACGACGAGTACCACGTAGCGCTTACCTCAATGGGCGTAAAAGCTCCGGTGCAAGTCGTCGGCGACCTTGAGGAAGAGCACCGCCCCAAGGTCTACGCCGCGGAGGACTTGCTCTCGCTGTACCGGGCGTTGCAGTCGGAGGCGGCGAACGAGGAGAAGGTATGAGCACGTATACAGCGACGGTCGTCGAACGCATCGTCTGCGACAGATGCGTGCTTCTGCCTCTGTGCACCGCATCGACGTCGAAGAGGTGGTGCTGACGATGACGGAGTTTATCGAACAGCGCAAGAGGAGGCAGTACGCGGCGGCTCCTTCTATGCTTCGTACTTACCGGTACAGAGTTCAGTGTGTTGACTGCGGGTACGCGGTCATTTTCGAGGAGCAGCAATGAACATCGAACAGAAAGAGAAAGGAGCAGTGCGATGATTTCACGTCGTTCATTCTTACAGGTACTACTGGGTGCACCCGCTGTCGCGGCGTTGCCCTCCATTGCGCAGGTGGTCGAGGCGCTGCCGGTGACCGAGGTGGTCTCCTTGGTCGAGTCGCAAGCGACCGAGCCGCAAGCACCGAGCAAGGTCGCGTACTGGTTGACGCTCAACGGGTACGAAGTCGACGTGGTGAGCATGCAGGAGCGACATGAGTTCGACCGGGTCACCTTCATTCAACCTAACGGTGCGGAAGTCTTTGCCCCGGGCATGTTGAGACGCTACTTCGAGTGCGAAATCCTGCTGCCCGATCGGAGGGCGCCGACGCTCCTGACCGCACTCGAACTCTACGAAGATGAAGTCGAGATTCGGGCCATGCTCGGGCACTACATCTTCAGTGCAGACGCGTGCATGCTTCGCTGCTCCCAGTCGCTGCCTCGGTTCGGGACGCCGACCATGACGATCGAGTTCATGCTCCTCAGCGCGAGCATTGGGAGCGCATGATGACCGGGACCTTCATCTTGATTCTGTTTTACGCGGGCTTCAGCGCGGACTCGGGCGCTGCGCTCAGCACCACCGAGTTCTCATCCAGGGAGACCTGCGAGAGCGCGGCCAGGCTGGTGGTGGCGTCGGTCGATGGTCGGCGCAGGGACAAGTTGACCGCGCTGTGCGTGAGGAAGTAAGGTATAGTCATTGCGGCAACCATAGTCTGGGTCTATAGTCGGTAGGCCAGTTAGTCAACGAAAGGAGCGTACGGGTCTCCCCATCGGAGACAGCCTTTTGCGCTAGAAGTACCTCAGTCGGGTCGGATTGCGAGCGGTAATGGTCATGGTGGTCGTTGACTATTCTCGCTGCGATCCGACCCCTTTTTTTATCTCGAGGACCGGGGCGGTTGTAGTCACTAAGCGCTCACTAGCCTCTCCTAATGTCGCACTAATGCGCAGTGCGCAACAAGGCGCAACAGTGCTTCCTTTTGAGATAAGTGGTCCCCAAAATTTTGCGCATTAGTCCTTCATAGTGAGGCTGCATCGCAGCATGCCAAGCTTTCTGCGCCGCAGCGTTTGCGCTCTTCATAGTGGGCGCAACGACCGCCGGGTTGTCGTGATTGGTGCCGGGCTTTAGAGCGAAGTGGAGCGCCCTGAGCGCGTCGGCGTGGCCGGTAGGCTCACGCGACGGATGCGCGGAACGATTTGGACAACGGCGCACTGTTGCGCAGCCGTCAGCTAGATTTGCGCCCGAAGGGCGCATCTGCTGACGCGCAACAGGACGCGGCTTGTCCAAATCGTGGAGCGCGTCCATCGCGTGACCGATGCGCGGTGGGCGCGGTACGCAGCGCCCGGCACCCGCAACCCCACCGTTGACAGAACCGAGGAGGACCAAGGACCCGAGGTGGGAGGTCGGGAGGCGAGTGGTGGCGCGGTCATGGTCGAGGTCTTGCAAAGTCTCCTGGTCCTATGATCGAATCGCGAACGTCAACCTGATCCCTTACTCCTCTCCCCACCCGCCCATGCCCCGACGCGCACCGACGATCTGCAGGCACCCCGGCTGCTCGCGCAAGCTCAGCGATGGTGCGCGCTACTGCGAGGCGCATAAGCCCGAGTGGAAGCCGTGGGGCGCGGGAGCGAAGGGTGCGAGGACGGTGAAGGGTGCCGCCTATGACGCAGCGCGGAAGGCCCTGTTCGCGAACGAACCGCTGTGCCGGCTCTGTGCCAAGGCGGGCCGCACCACCGCGGCGACCATCCGCGACCACATCGTGCCGCTGAGTCAGGGCGGTCTCGACGTCGAGTCGAACACGCAACCGCTCTGCGTCCCCTGCCACGATGCGAAGAGCGCGGAGGAGAAACGGCAGGGGAGTCGCGACTCGTGGCGGTCCTACCGCGATGCGGCAGGCGGCGTCGACCGCAGCAACCGAGACCGTGGTCCTCTGCTATGAAAGTTCACACGAGTCGGTCGGTCGGTTCGGGTCAGTCGGGCACCGGTACCCGGGGGGTGGTTACGAAAAGGAACCGCGGTGCCCTCCGGAT
>CAZEMX010000020.1:0-24125 GCA_964513415.1 uncultured Nitrososphaerota archaeon | reverse complement strand
ACCGGCGGCGTCGCCCGCAGCAGGAGGCTGCAGCGCATAATGGACGCGGTCTGCAGGGACCACGGCGCAAGGTTCTCCGTCGTCCCGCCTGACCTGGCGGGGGACAACGGCGGCATGATCGCATGGACCGGCTATCTGGCATTGAACGAGGGCGTAAGCGTCGACGTCGAGGAGAGCTACGTCAAGCCCAAGTGGCGCTTGGACGAGGTAGATGTTCCATGGAGAAGAGGGCACTGATAAAGAAGGGCGCCGAGGCGGAGCTATACGGCGGCGAGTGGCTGGGGTACGATGTCGTATTCAAGAGGCGCGTCAGCAAGGGCTACAGGAACCCCGACCTGGACTCTATGATCCGCTCCAGCAGGACATCGCTCGAGTCAAAGCTCCTGGGCGAGGCGAAGCGCCTTGGCGTCCCTGCCCCGGTAGTGTACTTCGTCGACAGGCAGTCCCACGAGATAGTCATGAGCCGCATCCAGGGCGTGCCAGTCAAGAACGCCCTCGCCGGCATGGGCGGCGGCTCCGTCGGGGCGCTCTTCGAGCGCATCGGCGAGCAGGTGGGGAGGCTGCACGCCGGCGGCGTCGTCCACGGGGACCTCACGACCTCAAACATGATAATCTGCGGCGGGGACGTCTTCTTCATCGACTTCGGTCTCGGCGAGTACACGCGCGAGCTGGAGGCGAGGGGGGTTGACATACACCTGATGCGCCGGACGCTGGAGAGCTCGCACCACTCCTGCGCGAAGGCAGCATACGACGCATTCATAAAGGGATACTGCCGGACGATGGGCAGCGCCGCCGCGGAGGTCCTTGCCCGAGCCGCCGAGGTCAGGCGCAGGGGCAGATACGTGGAGGGGGACAGGTAGCTTCGGTTCGGTCGGTGTCCATCATGGCAAGCAAGATACTCTTCGTAACCGGGAACAGGCACAAGCTGGAGGAGGCCGGCAGGATCCTGTCGCCGCACGGCATATCGCTGGAGATGGCAGGCTGCGAGAAGCTCGAGATCCAGGCTGGCACGCTCGAGGAGGTGGCATCATTCGCCGCGAAGGCCGCCGCCCGGGAAATCGATGCGCCGGTGCTCGTGGAGGACTCCGGGCTGTTCATCGACGCTCTGGGCGGGTTCCCCGGCCCGTACTCGTCCTACGCCTTCAAGACCATCGGCTGCCGCGGCGTGCTGAGGCTCATGAACGGCGCCAGCGACCGGGGTGCGTCCTTCAGGTGCGCGGTGGCATACTGCTCCGCCGGCGACGAGCCGAGGGTCTTCACGGGTGTCTCTGAGGGTTCGATCGCCAATGACATGACCGGCTCGAGCGGGTTTGGCTTCGACCCAATCTTCATCGGCCGGGGCGGCCGCCTGACATACGCCGAGCTTGACGCCGAGTCGAAATGCAGGATATCCCACAGGGGCGAGGCCTTCCGGAGGTTTGCCGAGTGGTTCACGGGCGCCTGATTCAGTTAGAGTTAAATAATTGTGTTTGATTTTATGCTTTGCTTAAGGTGGGCTCATTGAGGAAGAGTAAGATTAAGGGAAGTTCACATTCAATCCGACCTATAGAGAGCGGAGCGCCCAAGTGGGTGAAGTCGTCCGCGGACGAGGTCGAATCAATCATAATGGACGTGGCTAAGAAGGGCGTTCCACCATCGCAGATCGGAGTCCTTCTGAGGGACCAATATGGCATCCCCCTGGCGAGGCAGGTGACCAACAAGAAGCTGGTCCAGACGCTTCAGGAGAAGAAGCTTGCGCCGACGATCCCGGAGGACCTGTTCAACCTTATCAAGCACACGAGCGCCATCCGCAGGCATCTGGAGGAGCACCCGAAGGACATGAGCTCCAAGAGAGGCCTCCAGACGCTGGAATCCAAGATCAACAGGCTCGGGAAGTACTACCGGTCAGTCGGGAAGCTCCCGCGCGACTGGAAATACTCGCCAGCAAAGGCCTCGATCCTGGTGAGGTAGAGAGGTAAGCTCCCTCTTGACCTTCGCCGGAGGGTCCTTTTCCGAACTCGACGAGAGGGCACGCACCGTCGCAGAGGGCATCCTCTCGATGCCCAAGGAAGACCCCGTCCTGGTGGTTTCCCACCTCGACGCGGACGGCCTCTCCTCCGGAAGCATAATCACATGCGCCCTCCTCGGTGCCGGCTTCGCCCCGCACCAGCGCGTCGTTAAGCAGCTCGACCCAGATACCATCAAGGAGGTCGCCTCGACCGCCTACCGGAACGTCATATTCACCGACATGGGCAGCGGCCAGAAGTCGATGATGGGCGCGCTCGAGGGCAAGTCCATTTTCATAATAGACCACCACCAGCCTGAGCAGGGTTACCCCAATCCCAACGAGATGAACGCTCACCTCTTCGGCTTCGACGGGTCGAACGACATCTCCGCATCCGGAACCTCGTTCCTGGTGGCGCGGAAGATGTCCGAGTCGAACAGTTCGCTGGCCCAGCTCGCGCTCGTCGGCGCACTGGGCGACCTGCAGGACAAGGGCGAACGTGGCACCCTCGTCGGAATCAACGCGAAGATAGCCGAGGATGCCGAGAAGGCCGGGGCGCTGATCGTCAAGAAGGGGCTCAAGCTCTACGGCTTCGAGTCGAGGCCCCTCGTGAAGTGCCTCGAGTACACCATGGATCCTTACCTCCCCGGGCTGAGCGGCGACGAGGGCGCCTGCTTCAAGCTCATCAAGAACCTGGGGATAGACCCCCGGCGGCCCGACGGGACCTGGAAGCCCATCTCAGACCTCTCGAAGGACGACCTCAAGGTCGTCATAAGCGGCATGATCAAGTACCTCATATCCCAGGGCCTGAGCAGCAGGGACGCCGAGAGCATCGTGGGCGTGATCTACGCCTTCCCCAACGAGTCCCCCGATTCGCCGCTGAGGGACGCGAGGGAGTTCGCATCGTCAATCAATGCGTGCGGGAGGCTCGGCAAGTACGGGCTGGGCATAGCCATCTGCATGGGCGACCGGGACCGCGCGCTCGCCGAGATGAAGTCCACCCTCGCCGATTACCGGAAGACCATATCCCGCCACCTGGGGTGGCTCGAGAAGACAAAGGAAGCCGTCAAGATACTGCCCGGCCTCCAGGTCATCTACGGCGGCAGCACGGTCGATGACAAGATCATCGGAACCCTGGTCTCGATCGCATTCTCAATCAAGCCCTTCACGAACGACAAGCCGATCATAGGCTTCTCCAACGTGTCGGGCGTCGTCAAGGTATCCGGCAGGGGGACCGCCGACCTGGTGAGGCGCGGCCTCAACCTGGGCGTCCTGATGAAGGAGGCCTCGGAGAAGCTCGGCGGCGCAGGCGGCGGCCACAACATCGCAGCCGGGGCGCAGATACCCGCCGGGAAGGAGGAGGAGTTCATCTCGCTTGCCGAATCTGCGCTCGCAAAGATGGTCACTGGTGTGAAGCTATGAGGTCCGAGATCTCAATCCGGCGCGATTACGCCTCCCCGAGGATAGCCACGGGGGTGCTGAGGGCGGTCTCCCCTGACAACAAGGACGCGCCCTGCGACACCAAGATCGAGATGCGGACCGAGGGGTGCACGCTGCTGGTGAGGATAGTCTCGGACGCCGGTCTACCATCATTCCTGAGGACGGTCGACGACCTCCTCCTCTGCCTGCAGGCGGCCGAGAGGGCCGCTGATGGGGCCCTCTGAGTGCCGGCGCGGTCCCACATCAAACCAGCCAAAGTTTATATTATGGTTCTACTTTTGCTCTCTCTGATACTGCGGTGAGACCGATGTCTGAGCAAAAGACTACTGCTAAATTGAAGGATAAGTGGCGTCAGAAGAAGTGGTACGTCGTTGTTGCCCCTGGCGCCTTTGGCAACGTTGAGATCGGGAAGACCCTTTCTGATGACCCGCAGAAGATGGTAGGGCGCGTCCTAGAGACGACCCTTTACAACATCACAGAGGACTTCTCACTGCTTCACGTCAAGCTTCACTTCAAGATAACCAAGATCGAGGGCGACAAGGCCCATACCGTATTCATCGGGCACGACCTGGCGAGGGACTACCTCAGGAGCCTCGTACGGAGGGGCAGCTCGAGGATCGATGGCATGTTCAACATGACCACCAAGGACGGGTACAAGGTAAGGGTGGGCATAATCGCGCTATCCACAGTCAGGACGAAGAGTTCGCAGAAGCACTCGATAAGGCACCTGATGGAGGACACAGTCAACAAGAAGAGCGCCCAGTTCCTCTACGACGAGCTGGCGCAGCAGCTGGTTCTCGGCAAGATCGCCTCAGAGATCTACAACGCCGCCAAGTCGGTATACCCGCTCAGGAAGATCGAGGTTCGCAAGAGCGAGCTGGTCGCAACGGGCATGCCGCAGGCAGCGGCCGCCCCCACCCCCGCCTAGCAGGGGTGCCAGCCGCAAAGCGGCACCATTTTTTTAACACCAACGTCAATCGCGCCCCGGCGAGTGCGCCGCAGGCGCGTGACCTACCTAAACCTATTTCTATTTCCCGGCAGAATCATTAATCGGTGACAAGGAGGCATGCGCGGGCTCATCAGCAGCTCCGGGTTCAGGGGGATTGCGATCGACGAGGTCTCCCCCGAGATGTGCTTCAGCGTCGGGCTCGCGTACGGCAACGCGTCCAGGGGCGAATTCGTTCTCGGCATGGATCCGCGCCTCTCCTCGCCGCTGCTCGCCCTCTCGCTCGCATCTGGCTTATCCGCCTCCGGCTCCGATGTCCGGCTCCTAGGGCTAGCGCCCACCCCCGCAGTCGCCTTCTACTCCAAGGGCGTGAGGGGGGGCGCCATGGTTACCGCGAGCCACAACCCGCCGGATTACAACGGGATCAAGCTCTTTGGCAGCAACGGCGCATCCGTTGCCCAGTCCTTCTACCACGCGCTCGTCGCCGGCATCGAGCGCGGCCCCAGCAAGGCCGGCTATAGCGAGCTGGGGGCAATCACGAACGGCGGTGGAATCGAGAGCTACCTCGAGTCCGTCTCACATTCGCAGTCGCTCTCGCGCGCCTGGAGGGTCGGCCTGGACCCGGGGAACGGCGCAACAACTATCACTGCGCATATGGCTTACTGCAATGCTGGCTGCTCCCCGTCCACGATCAACGTCATGCCCGACGGTCGCTTCCCCGGAAGGGGATCTGAGCCCGCCGGGGACGCCTTGGCGCCGCTCTCCGCGCTAGTCCGCTCGAAGGGCCTAGACATAGGGTTCGCATTCGACGGCGACGGAGACCGCTTCGCCGCGGTCGACGAGGCCGGCTCGCCCATACCGCAGGACGCGGCCTTGGCATTCGTGGCATCCCGCCTGGCCGCTCAGGCAGGGGGGCGCGGGGCGGTGGTCGTCAACGCAGACACGTCTGCCGCCGTCGACATCATGGTAGGCGAATCCGGTGGCAGGGTCATCCGCTGCAAGGTCGGCGACACCTATGTGGTCGAGGAGCTGCTCAGGTCGGGCGGCGCCTTCGGCGGCGAGACCTGCGGCGCATGGATATTCCCGGGGCTGGGACTCTGCCCTGACGGCGTCCTCTCCTCGCTCGCGTTCCTGGCCATCCTGGAGTCGTCGGGGCTCAAGGCATCCGACGTGGCGAAATCGGTCCCAAAGATGCACCTCGTGAGGAGGAAGGTGCAGTGCCCGAACGAACTCAAGTCGCGCGCGGTCGCCTCATATGGGCAGCAGTCGGCGGCCGCCGCCCGCTGGGAGTCGATAACAGACCTCGACGGCGTGAGGTCAGAGGCGCGCGACAAGTCATGGGTCCTCATCAGGCCATCCGGGACCGAGCCGCTGATAAGGGTCACAGCCGAGGCCGCCTCGCTGAGCGCAGCGGAATCTCTTGCGGACGAGGCGCTGCGGCTCATAAACTCTATTGTGGGTGAAATGATACGAAAGCGGTAGTCTTTGCAGCTGGTAAGGGGATACGGCTTGAACCCCATACCATCGACCATCCAAAGCACCTCCTGCCCGTCGCAGGGGCGCCATTGCTGGAGCACACTCTTAGGGCAATCAAGGGCGCCGGCATAGATGAGGTGCTTGTAATCGTGCACTACATGAAGGACGAGATAATGTCCTACTTCGGTGACGGCGCGTCCTTGGACCTGCGCATCACCTATGCTGAGCAGGTCGATCTGCTCGGCACAGGGCACGCCCTGAAGGTCGTTCAGCCGTACCTGGAGGGCGAGAGATTCCTGCTCGTATACGGCGACCTGGCGTTCAACCCATCGCTCCTGAACCAGCTCCTCTCCAGCGAGCAGGGCGCCTCCGGCGCGGAGAATGATGTGGGGGCGATCCTGGGCGTCAGCGTCGACGACATCAGCGAATACGGCTCCCTCACCGTGTCGGGGGACCGCCTCGAGGCGATAAAGGAGAAGCCCAGCCACGGGCAGAATGGCGTCATCAACGGCGGCATATACATACTCCAGCCATCGATATTCGCATGCGTGGACGAGACCCCGCTCTCCGAGAGGGGCGAGATCGAGCTCACCACGTCTATAAACATCGCCCTGAGCAAGGGGATCAAATTCAGGGTCCACCTCTCCGACCGCAGCCAATGGGTCGATGTCGGCCGGCCGTGGAACCTCCTCGAGGCCAATAAGATACTCATGGACTCGCTCCCTCCTGGGAGCCGCATAGAGGGCGAGGTCGAGGAGGGCGCAAGGATCCACGGCAGCGTCGTCGTGGAGAAGGGCGCGGCTGTGCTATCCGGCTCATATATCGAGGGGCCAGTGTGGATCTCGTCGGGGTGCAAGGTCGGTCCGAACTGCTACCTGCGGCCGTACACTTACTTGTGCAGGGGTTCTAAGGTCGGAAATGCCTGCGAGATCAAGGCCTCCATAATCATGGAGAACTCCCACGTCGGGCACCTATCCTACTTGGGCGATTCGGTGATAGGCGCTGGGTGCAACATAGGCGCCGGCACGATAACCGCCAATCTGCGCTTCGACGAGGGGCCTGTCGGCATCTTCATCAAGGGGAAGCGCGTGTCCAGCGGGCGCAAGAAGTTGGGCGCCTTCCTCGGGGACGGCGTCAAGACAGGCATCAACGTCAGCCTCTCGCCGGGCGTGAAGATCGGGCCAGGCAGCTGGATATCGCCGCACACTGCCATAGACCGCGACGTGCCGCCCGGCGTTCTGGTTGCCGAGAGGAACTCGTGCGAGATGCGCAAGAGGCGTTAGCACATTTGGACAGGCCGCGTGAGCTGAATGTAACCGTCAAGGACCGGCGGCGCGTGAGGCTGAAGTTCGCGCTTGCGTACCCCAGCCCTTACAGCGCCGGGATAAGCAACCTGGCGGTGCGCCTCCTCTATGAGGTCATAAACAACAGGGAGGACTGCCTCTGCGAGAGGTTCTTCTTCTCGGAGTACGGCGTGCCGCCGCTCAGCATCGAGTCCGGCGCCGCCCTCGGGGACTTTGACATCATAGGCTTCTCCATGCAGCACGAGATGGACTATCCGCGGATGATCGACATGCTCCGCTCGTCAGGGATCCCAATCGAGTCCGGGGCTCGCCGATCGCCCGTCGTGATCGCAGGCGGCCCGTCCGCATCATCCAACCCCGCCCCGCTGGAGCGGTTCATCGATCTCTTTGTCATAGGCGAGGCAGAGCCGGTAATCGGCACCATGCTCGATCTGGCTGTCGGCGGCGATTACGCCTCGATCAGGAGTCTGCCTGGGATCTACTCGCGGGGCGGCACCGCAGAGAGGCTCCATGTGGCCGCGCTAGACGATGCCTACCACGCCGTGAGGCAGGTGCACACGCCGTCCGCCGAGGGCTTCCCCGGGTCATTCCTGCTTGAGATAAGCAGGGGGTGCAGCCGCGGCTGCAGGTTCTGCATGGAATGCTTCCTCTACAGGCCGCGCCGGCAGAGGTCGCCCGGCAGGATAGGCGCGATCCTGGACGAGGGGATGCCATGGATGGGCTCCAGGCGCGTCACTTGCATAAGCTCCTCGTTCTTCGACCACTCTGGCCTCGTCGAGATCCTCTCATCCATGCGCGACAGAGGCCTCCACTTCTCGCTCCCGTCGATAAGGGTGTCGGACAAGGGCGACGAGCTGCCCGCCCTCCTCGCAGCCGGTGGCCAGCGGTCGATAACCCTGGCGCCGGAGACCCCGTCTGAGCGGCTGAGGGAGGTGATAAACAAGCGCTTCGACGAGGATGCCCTGCTCTCATGCCTCTCGAAGTACCGGGCGGCAGGCATCGCCTCGCTGAAGCTCTACTTCATGCTCGGCATACCTACCGAGACTGATGCAGACGTTGAGTGCCTGAAGCCGCTCCTGGGCCGCATCATATCCGCCGGCTTCCAGCCCCGGTCCATACACATAAGCGTGAATCCCATGATCCCCAAGAGCAACACCCCCTTCCAGTGGGCGCCAATGATCAAGGCGGATGACTATGCGCGGCGCCTCAAGCGGTTCACCCGCATATGCTCCGAGCTGGGCATCAGGCGCGTGGAGTCGATGGACCACAGGTGGGGCGAGGTGCAGGCGTTCCTCTCGACAGGCGGCCCTCCTGCGGTCGATGCCCTGCGGCTGATGTCGGAGGACATCGCCTCGGGCGGCAGGGGAGACCTCGGCTCATGGAGGCGCGTCCTCAAGACCATGGGCAGGCGGCTGGGCGACCTGTATGCCCCCTGGGGCATCGGCGACACCCTGCCCTGGGAAGCGATAAAAGGGTCGGTACCAAAATCTTCCCTTGCACGAGAGTACATCCGTTCGTGCGGTGTGGCAGATGAAGGGAATCGATGAGAAGGAGCTCAAAAAGAGTTATCCGCACCTCCACGACGAGGTGGCCGGGAACGAGGATGCCCCGCATGAAGGGGGCTGCCACAAGCTGGGCGCAATCAAACTCGATCGCGGACGTGGTTACGACCCCTCGATACTGGACTTCTTACAGCGCTGCAGCACTGACGCTGAGGCTATGGAGATAATCTGCTTCATGGAGAAGCGGGGCGAGATATCGCGGGCATATGCCGCGTCGCTAAAGAGGAGGCTCTCCGAGGGCGGCGTGAGGAGCTTCGGCGCCAAGAGGCTCCCGGGCCACTATGAGAGGACCCTGCGATAGCTGACCGGTGATTAGCTTACTCGCCTACTTGGCATGGCCTAGCCTAGTTAGCCTAGCCCCTCAGGCCCTTCGCCGAGACTATCTTTATGACGTCCCTGTCCTTCAGCTGGTAGTCCTCGCCGATCTTCTGCCCTGTTTTGGCATCGATCGCGTAGAGGAAGCCCTCGCCCAGGTCCGTGTGTATCTTGTAGGCAAGCCCCCTGGAGGTCGTCCCCTCCTGAACGAGGAACGCATCCGGCAGGACGTTCCCCTTGTGGTCCGTGAACTTGTTCGCGTCCTCGACAGGGAAGACCGGGATCATCCTCAGCTCCTTCTTGTAGACCGCCTCTACCGCGTCCTGAACGCCCGTGCTGCCGAACGAGCCGAGTATGGCCTCTATCTTCCTCAGGCCATCCCTCTGCTTCTCCGAGAGCGCCGCCCCCTCGTTTATCATGAATCCTTTATCCCCCGGCATGTAGCTTATGAGCCCCTTCTTCGCAGCGAGCCTGAGCGCCAGCTCGGCCTCCGCGGCGCAGCCAATTATCGCGTATCCCCTGAACTCGTCCTTCAGCCTCTTTATGTTCTCCTCCGCGGTGGAGACGTCGATCTTGTTCGCCGCTATGACCATGGGCTTGGAGCCCCTCCTCAGGACGTCGACAAAGATCTTTATCTCCCCGTCGCCCCAGAGGTCGATCCTCTTGCTAAGCTCATCCCTCGACTTGAGGGCTGCCATAACGTTCTTCTTCGTGAACATAAGACCCGTGAGCCTGTCCGAGAGCAGCGCTACCGGATCCTCCTTCAGCTGGGTGACGCCCTTGACGATCTTGTCCCATTCCTTCTTCAGGATTCCGAACATCCACATCGAGATCTCATACTCTAGGAACCGGACGTCGTCTGCGGGGTCCCTCGACCCCGGCGTGCACAGGCTGCCGTTGGCCTCGGTCATCCCTGCCGCATCGACCACGTGTATGAAGCCGTCGGCCTGCCTTAGGTCGTCGAGGAACTTGTTGCCGAGCCCCCTGCCCTTGTGCGCATCCGGCACCAGGCCCGCAACGTCGATCAGCTCTACCGGCACCCATCTCGTGCCGTTGGAGCATACTGCATTCCTCGGGTTGTCTGTGAGCCCGAGCTCCTTGCAGACGCACCTCACCCTTATGCTGCCCACCCCCCTGTTCGGCTCTATGGTTACGAATGGGTAGGGCCCAGTCTTCGCTGGGGCCAGCGTCGCGGCGGAGAAGAATGTCGACTTTCCAACGTTCGTCTTGCCCACTATGCCTGCTATCATCTCTCTCAGCTACCAGTCCGCGGCAATCGGCACAAGCGATGCCCATGCTGGACATAGGTGAATTCGCACATTTCTGCTATAACACTTTTGCAGCCACATTGCCGCCGGCGCCCCGCGCGCATGCCCTCAGTCCGGCGCGCGGCGGCGCTATTGCTTGGAACAGAAGATATTTTATCCGGCGTGCGCTATCCTCCATTGTGCGAGTTGATACGGATGAAGGTACTCATAGCCGATGAAGTTAATCCCCTCGCCCCCTCGAAGCTGCGGGCCGCGGGCTTTGAGGTGACCGAGGATTTTGACATTACACCCGAAGAGCTGAAGGTCGCGATCAAGGACTATGACGTCCTGGTCGTCAGGAGCAGGACGAAGGTCACCAAGGACATCATCTCAGCCGGCAGCAAGCTGAAGCTCATCGGAAGGGTCGGCGTCGGGATTGACAACATCGATGCGAAAGCGGCCGAGGCGGCAAGGATCAAGGTCGTAAACACCCCGCAGATGTCGACGGTCGCTGTAGCCGAGCTCGTCATGGCTATGATGCTCTGCCTCGTCAGGCCCGTCCACCTCGCGAACGAGTCAACGAAGAAGGGGCTATGGGAGAAGAAGAAGTTCCGTGGCTCCGAGCTCAACGGAAAGGTTCTGGGCGTGGTCGGCTTCGGGAGGATCGGCAGGGCCGTTGCCGAGAGGGCCAAGGCATTCAACATGTCGATCCTCGTCTATGACGTCGTCGTGGACGAGGCTGCAATGAAGAGGCTGAACGCAGAGCGCGTGGCGACCGTCGGTGAGGTGGTCAGGCGCTCGGACATGGTAACCATACATGTCCCCCTCATGCCGGAGACCTTCCACATGTTCGACTCGAAGCTGCTCTCCTCGTTCAAGGACGGCGCCCTCCTCATCAATGCCTCGCGCGGCGAGGTTGTCGATACCAAGGCGCTAGCCGCCGCCCTCAAATCCGGCAAGCTGGCCGGCGCGGCCTTGGATGTCATCGAGCACGAGCCTCCGGTCGAGCCCCACGAGCTGGAGCTTGCCAAGATGCCGAATGTGATCGTCACCCCTCATATAGGGGCCCAGACGAAGGAGGCGCAGGTCGTGGGAGCCATCGCTATAGCCGAAAACATTATTAACGCCTTTAGAACGCTTTAGTCTGCGGTTGATGCGGCAATGTCAGCATACAAGTATATCGGTGAGGCTTGGAGAAAGCCGAACGAAGGCATAGTCAGGGAACTCAGGAGCAAGAGGCTCGTCTCCTGGCGCAGGAGCGCTGCTATTGTAACTGTTGAGAACCCTACGCGGCTTGACCAGGCGCGCTCACTTGGCTACAAGGCAAAGCAAGGCGTCATAGTTACCCGAGTCAGGATCATGAGGGGCCCGATGAATGTTGAGCGGCCCCACTCCGGTAGGCGCCCGAAGAGGATGGGTGTCTACGGCATCACTTCAAGGAAGAGCACAAGGTGGGTCGCCGAGGAGAGGGTTGCGAGGAAGTTCCCCAACATGGAAGTCCTCGGCAGCTACTGGGTCGGCTCAGACGGCAAATACTCTTGGTACGAGGTAATACTCGTCGATCCTTCCAGCCCGTCCGTTCTCTCCGACAAGAACCTCTCTTGGTTGGCATCCCCGGCGCAGCGCGGCAGGGTCTTCAAGGGGCTCTCCCCAGCCGGCAGGAAGGCAAGAGGCCTATTCCGGAGCGGCAAGGGCGCGGAGAAGGTCGGGAAGGGCCGCTCGGTGAACTACAAGAAAGAATAGAAAGGCTATAAGCCTTAACGCCCTACTTTTTTCGGGTGCGCGATCTTTTTATGATAAGAGCCGTTTATTTCAGCACCATCGCCCATTCCACGGAGGACGAGTCCAAGGTCAGGGCAGCCATCGCCGGTCTGGCGCCCCAGCAGCTGAGGAGCTCCCTGCCAATCACCTCATCCGCCGCCCAGGGGCACCACGGGAACCCCATCTTCCTGATCCAGGCGGTCGTGGATGACAAGAAGGTCGCCCGTGAGATCGTCGACTACCTGCTCAAGATGTTGCCTGTGGGGGACAGGCTCAGGATGAGGGATCGCATACTGACATTCTATGACGGCCAATCCAACGTCTTCCTCAGGCTGAGCAAGCAGATGGCGTTCCTCGGCGTCGCCAGGCTCTCGGACGAGGACGACGTGATACGGGTAAGGATAGGCATAAACGTCAGGAAGAATGACCTCTCATCTGTCCTTGAGGCGCTCGCGCTGTCTTAGGGGGACCACGTATTCCACAACAAGTCCTTATTGCCGGAGGGGGCAACCCCGAGTGAAATGCAAGCCCTACCGGCGGCGCTACGTGGCATTCAGGCTCGCGGCCGGGTCGACCACCGGGGACCTGGTGTCCTCCCTCCGCGGCGCATTGGGCGAGGAGACGAAGATCAAGCCCATATTTCAGGAGGGGGGGTATGCACTCGTCAGGATCGACCAATTCGCGCTCAAGCGGCTGAACGCCCATGGCAAGCCCGCAGTCCTCGGGGGCGCCACCTCATCCGTCTTCGCCACAGGGTCGATCAAGAACGCTAGGGAAAGAATAAAAGCCATTCAGATGAGATTACGTGATGGGGATGAAGAGGCCGTCCCAGTCAATCAGAATGCTAAAGATGTTGATTCCGCGACGGACTGAGGGCGAAAGCCCCGCAGGGAAAGCCCTGCGCCCACTTTACATATGTAAAGCAAAACTTGCTATAAATTGATACATGCCCGTCATTTTTTACCCCCTGTTCTATCGCCGAAAAGCCGGCATCTGGTTTTTCCGTATAGCGGTTCTGACCTTTTTATGAACATTTTTTAATAAATAAAGCAGAAAACTAAAAAATATAATAAAAAACTTCCGATATATTTAAATTGTATTGCGTATTGATACCCATTCTGTTTTGCATGGAGGAAATGATGGTGAATTTAGACGCCCGCGATGCCTTGATCAAGGCTATCAAGGCAGAATCCGCAGACGCCCCTGATTTTGAGCTGTCCGACGACCCGACGCCAAAGGTCTATAAGGATATCTTCCCGTTCGACGCGCCGCCCAAGGCCTTATGGGACGGCATCACTGTGCCCATGGAGATCCATGAGAATCTCTGGCTAACCGACACGACATTCAGGGACGGTCAGCAGGCAAGGGATCCGTACACCGTTGATCAGATCGTTAAGCTTTACAAATACCTGAACCGGATAGGCGGCCCTAAGGGCAAGGTGCTCATGACTGAGTGCTTCCTGTACACGAACCGCGACAAGGAGGCGGTCGAGCAGTGCCGCGCCTTGGGGCTGCAGTTCCCTGGCATAACCGGCTGGATAAGGGCAAGCAAGGATGACCTCAAGCTTGCAAAGGATGCCAAGGTAGAGGAGGTCGGCATGCTGGCGTCCATCTCGGACTACCACATCTTCTACAAGTTCAAGGGCCTCAGCCGCTCCCAGGTCGTATCGAAGTACCTCGAAGTGATCGAGGAGGGCCTGAAGCAGGGCATCGCCATGCGCGCGCACATCGAGGACGCTACACGCGCCGACATACTAGGGGTGGTGGTGCCGTTTGCGAAGAGGCTGATGGCGCTCTCCGAGAAGTACCGCCTCCCCGTCAAGATCAGGGTTCCCGACACGCTCGGGCTTGGGCTGCCGTGGCCGCAGGCGGCGCTGCCCAGGAGCATCCCCAAGATCATGTTCGTGCTGCGCCATATAGCCGGCGTGCCGTCCGAGTGGCTCGAATTCCACGGGCACAACGACTTCCACATGGGGATCGCCAACGCCACCGCCGCATGGATGTACGGCGCCGCACTCAACAGCACGACCCTTCTAGGCATCGGCGAGAGGGCCGGGAACGTACCGCTCGAGGCGATGGTATTCGAGTACGCGGGCCTCAAGGGGACGCTCGACGGCATGGACACCCTGGCCATAACCAGCGTCGCCAGGTTCTACAAGAAGCACCTCTCTTACCAGGTGCCGTCATTCTATCCCCTGGTAGGGCGCAACTTCAACATAACCCGCGCCGGGATACATGCCGACGGGGCCCTGAAGAACATCGAGATGTATCTGCCCTTCGACACCGAGAAGCTGCTCGGCGTACCACCGGGGGTGTCAATCACGCCATACTCCGGAAACGCGGGCGTCGCATTCTGGATAAACTACTACTTCGCGCTGAAGAACGGCGAGAAGATAGACAAGGACCACCCAGGTGTCATGAAGATCTACGGCGAAGTCCTGAAGATATTCGAGTCGGGCAAGGCACTGTCCGTAAGCGACCGTCAGATGCTCTCCCTCGTGATGAAATCCATGCCCGACTTCTACGAGGCGAACAAGTCCCGCATCAACCCGCTGTGACCCCGCAGCGCCCCGCGGCCCGCAAACCCGGGCTGCAAACATTTTTCTAACACGCCGCCAGTACTATTAACAGGTGTTCTTCCCAATGTCTCCCAAGGTAATCCGCGGTATCCTAAGGAGCGACGGGACGCCCAACTTCTCAAGCGCGGTCTTCAGCAAGCCCAAGGAGCTCGAGTACCTCATCCAGAAGCCGGTCTTCTCGACCACCTCCCATTCGCCCATAATCAGGGGGGTCGAGATGATGATCGTCAAGAGCGTCCGGCGCATTCCCATAACTGATGCGCAGGGGCGACTGGAGGGGATTGTTACCGCGACAGACATGGTCAACTTCTTTGGGGGCGGCGATTACTACAACATCGTCAAGATTAAGCATGGCGGCAGGTTCTTCTCTGCCCTGTACGCGCCTATGGAGTCGATAATGTCCAAGGACGTCTCCTCTGCCTCGGTCGACACCAACTTCTCGGACGTCTTGGCGAAGATGATCAACGAGAACGTCGGCGCCCTGCCTATCGTCGACAAGAACTCCATACTTATAGGAATCATCACGGAGTACGACGTTGTCAGGTACCTCTCTGGCAGAGCCATGACCGAGAGCGTGGGCGACTACATGACCCGGAACCCCGTGATGGCATCCTCGGACATATCCATCAAATCGGCGGCACGTCTGATGGTCTCCAACGGCTTCCGCAGGATCCCCATCGTGAAGGGGAATACGGTCGTCGGCATAGTGACCTCCACGGACATAGTCAAGTACATAGGCGAGGGATCCGCATTCAGGCGCCTGCTCCTCGACGAGATGGATCAGGTCCTCTCTGTGCCTGTATGCGACATCATGCGGACCGGCGTCGTGCTCGTCAAGAGCGACCTCCAGCTGGGAGAGGTTGCCCCACTCATACGGACGAGCTGCGTGGGGGCAGTCCTTGTCGAGGAAGGCGGCAACGTCATAGGGATACTCACCGAGAGGGACCTCCTCACGGCCCTCGCCATCGAGTGACCGCCGGCAGGCCATCCCTCTGACGCCTTCAAAGGATAATAAGAACAGTTAGCGAAAAGCATATTAAATTAGCTTAAACTTTTAAGCTGAAGGATTAAAGTACTGTCAGGCTCAGGCTCATTACTTTATTGCATGGTGATTGGAAAAATGTTCAGTCCTCCAGGTATGGGATACGATCGCGCTATAACGATCTTCTCCCCGGACGGCAGGCTTTTTCAGGTCGAGTACGCGCTCGAGGCCGTCAGGAGAGGGTCGACCGCTCTGGGGATAAGGTGCTCCGATGGCGTCGTGCTCGCAGTCGAGAAGAAGAAGGGCAGCTCACTGATCGACCCCTCGTCGATGGAGAAGATCCTCAAGATAGACGAGCACATAGGTGCGACATTCGCAGGGCTCTTCTCGGATGCCCGGATACTCGTCGACAAGGCGCGCCAGGAAGCGCAGATCAACCGGATGCTCTACGACGAGGTCATAGACGTCGAGGTCCTCACCAAGAAGGTGAGCGAGGTCAACCAGATCTACACTCAGCACGCCGGCGTGCGCCCCTTCGGCGTCTCGCTTATGGTCGCGGGCATCGACAAGTTCGGACCCAGGCTATTTATGACCGAGCCGAGCGGCGGCTATGCAGGGTACTTCGCCTACGCCATAGGTGCGGGCAGCCAGCCTGTAAACGAGTTCTTCGAGAAGAACTACGCCCCGAACCTCACGGTCGAATCAGGAATCACGCTTGCACTGAAGGCACTAGCGACGGTGGTCGAGGGCGGCCTAGACCCTACCCGCGTGGAGATGGCGATACTACGCGTTGAGAACGGCAAGTTCTCGTCGATGCCGGCGAAGGATCTGGCTAAGTATATAGAGAATCTGAAGGCGGCTGGAAATGCCTAAAGAAGACAAATCTCTGGTCGCTAGGCTTACTGTGAAGGGGGAGCACTTCGAGATACTCGTTGACCCCGACCTAGCGTGGACGCTGAAGAGCGGAAAGGATGTGGACTTCGAGTCCCTGCTGATAAGCGAGACCGTCTTCAAGGACTCGAGGAAGGCGCTGAAGGCATCTGACGAATCCGTAAAGAAGAACTTCGGCACAGACGACATCGAGACCATCGCCACAACCATCATCAGGAAGGGCGAGCTCCAGCTGACGACCGAGCAGAGGAGAGAGATGGTGGAGAACAAACGGAAGCAGATCATCGCCTTCATAGTCAAGAACTGCATCGACCCGAAGAGCGGGTTCCCCCATCCGCCGCAGCGTATAGAGAACGCATTCGAGCACATAAGGCTCAACATAGACCCCTTCAAGACCGTGGAGGAGCAGGCGCAGGAAGCAATAAAGCTGCTCCGCGTCGACCTCCCGCTGAAGGTCTCACAGGTCGTCGTGACGCTGTCCATATCAAAGGATTACGCCTCAAGGACTAGCAGCGCAGTTTCCAAGCTAGGCAGCGTCACTCGCTCCGAATGGAAGCACGACGGATCTTGGTTTGGGGAGGTCGTCCTGCCTGCAGGGATGCAGCAGACATTTGTTGACCGGGTCAATGACATGACCCGTGGCAGCGCAGAGATCAATATTGTTAAGAAAATATGAGGTGGTAAACATTCCAGTGAATTTTGAGCAAAGACAGCTAGTGGTCCCCGGCACCCTTTTAGCCGAGGGTAAGTATGAAGCGGGATTCAATGTATACCGCGACGCAGACAAATACTTCGCGTCTATTGTCGGACTGGCAGACCTGAGGAATGACCTTGTATCGGTCATACCCCTGAGGGGATGCTACCTACCGCAGCCGGGCGACATCGTAATTGGCAAGGTCATAGAGTGCATACCGACAGCGTGGATGTTGGATATCCGCTCGCCGTACCAAGGGGTCCTCTTCGCATCCGAGTTCCTCTCGAAACCCCTCAACCCGATGAGGGAAGAGGCGAGGAAGTACCTCGACGTCGGCGAGATGGTGATAGCCTCGGTGATTGCATTTGACAGGACACGGAACCCCTCGCTATCATGCAGAGACCATAATCTCGGCAAAATTCAGAGGGGAACGGTGATCGATGTGGACGCCACAAGGGTCCCAAGGATCATCGGGAAGAAGGGCTCTATGATAGGCATGCTGAAGAAGGAATCTAACACCCAGATAATGGTCGGGCAGAACGGCCGTGTCTGGATCTCAGGGAAGACTAGGGATGAGGAGGCTTACGTCGCTGCGGCGGTCAGAAAGATCGCTGACGAAGCCCACACTAGCGGACTCACTGACAGGATCCGCGAATATCTCGTAAGCAACAGAAGGTGATTTGATGACAACTGAAAAACTGATTAGTGATGACGGAATAAGAAACGATGGCAGGAAACTCGACGAGCTGAGGAAGATAAAGTTCGAGATTGGCGTGCTGAAGAACACAGACGGCTCAGCTTACGTTGAATGGGGAAGGACAAAAATACTTGTTGGCGTGATGGGTCCAAGGGAATCCCATCCGAAGCACCTCGCAATGCCCGACAAGGCAAGGATTGACGCCTTCTACAGGATGGCGTCGTTCTCGGTTGAGGAGTGGAAGTCGCCCGCGCCGTCAAGGCGGGAGACCGAGCTGTCAAAAGTCATCAGGGAGGCGCTCGGCCCAGCGGTATTCACCGAATACTTCCCTCGCACAAGCATCGACATATTCATCGAGGTCCTCCAGGCCGACGGCAGCACAAGGTGCGCCGCCATCTCGGCAGCATCGCTGGCTCTTGTCGACGCCGGCATACCCATGCGCGACCTGGTCGCAAGCATAGCTGTAGGCAAGGTCGAGGGACAGCTAGTCCTCGACGTCCAGGACAAAGAGGACAAGGAAGGGGAGTCTGACATGCCGATGGCTTACATGCCATCCAAGAACGCGGTGACCCTCCTCCAGATGGACGGTCAGATCACCCACGACGAGTTCCTTCGATCGATCGAACTCCTCAAGAAGGGGTGCTTGGACGTCTACAAGATGCAGAAGGATGCCATCGAGGCACACTTCAAGGTTAACGCGTCGAACACTGAGGAGGCATGAGCCATGAGCACTCGCATAATACCAGTCGTCAAGCGAAAGCAGATTATTGAGCTCTCGGACAGCGGTAAAAGGGCCGATGGGCGAAGCCTTACCGACTACCGCAACATCGAGATAATCATCGGACAGATCAACAAGGCGGAGGGGTCTGCGACCGTCATCATCGGCGGCACGCGGGTCACCGCAGGCGTGAAGTTCGAGATCGGGGACCCGTTCTCAGACACGCCGGACGAGGGCGTGATGCAAGTCAGCGCGGAGTTCGTCCCGTTCGCATCGCCGGAGTTCGAGCCAGGTAAGCCTGACGAGACGGCAGTGGAGCTGGCGAGGGTCGTTGACAGGGGGCTCAGGGAGTCGAAGATCCTCGACACCTCAAAGCTTTGCATCGTTCCGGGAAAGAAGGTCTGGATCTGCCACGTCGACCTATACATACTCGACCACTGCGGCAACCTGATCGACACCGCGGCGCTTGCAGGACTCTGCGCGCTCCTCTCCGCGAAGATGCCTGAGGTGAAGGTAAAGGGGGAGGCGGTCGAGATGACCGGCAAGAAGCTGCCTATGCCGCTCTCGGGCAACGTCCCGATAAATGTCACGCTGGCGAAGATCGGCGACAAGCTCTTCATAGACCCGTCCTTCGAGGAGGAGGAGGTGCTCGACTGCAGGCTAAGCGTAGCCTTCATGCAGAAGGGCGACGACGAGAAGTCGCTCATGATCTGCGCCATGCAGAAGGGCGAGGCAGGCTACCTGACCACCGACGAGGCCGTTCGGGCGGTCGAACTAGCTAAGCTTAAAAGCCAGGAACTGCGAAGTCTTGTATCTTCAAAGGTGAACATTAATGGCTAAGACAAAGTCGGTGAAGTCTTCAGGGAGATTTGCCCAACGCTACGGTGCAACGCCGAGGAAGAGGGTCCTCACCATTGAGACCAAGGCGAAGCAGGGCCAGCGCTGCCCCAAGTGCCGGACCATGGATGCCATCTCCAGGGTGGCCGCCGGCGTCTGGGTGTGCAAGTCCTGCGGAGTCAGGTTCGCAGGCGGAGCATTCGTCTCCCAGACCACTCTTGGCAAGACACTGACCCCTGAAGAGTTCAAGAGTTCAAAATCCATAAGCAGTCAGTAGAACTGGTCATTCCCATGACCATTCTACTCTGCACCTCCCTCAGGCCTAGCCCGAGGACGAGGACTTTTTGTAATGATCTTGTAACGACCTCCTTTGAATTCGGGTACCTCACTAGGGGCAAGTCGGGGCTGCCTTACCTCGCAGCCTACTCGAAGGCAGCCGGCGCGACGCGGCTTTGGGTCATAAACAGCAGGTTCGGGGAACCGAAGGTGATAGAGTGCTACGACTCCACCGGCGACAAGCCCTCCGCTATAGCCTCCCTCCTTGTAAGGAGGGTGCAGCTGAAGCGGGAACTGAAGGGCCTCTCCCCGACCAAGACCGGCGCCAGGCCACTGAGGCTGGTAAAACCTGACTCCTCATCACTCGAAGGGCTATACGATGCTCTCTCTAAGGCAATGGACCTCCCGGGAACCGGGGGCGACGCCGATGGTGCCCCCCGAAAGACTGTCGATGTCTACATCACGCCCAGCGAGAAGCAGTTTGCCGAGATATTCTTCATCGACAGCTCCTCCAAGAAACCGTGCGGGCCTTCAATATACCTGGAGGACTTCAAATGGTGAGCCGCGAGATCAGCTCCGTCCTGCTCATAGACGTGGGGGAAGAGTCCGTGGCGAGGAGCCTGCACGCCTCGCTGACGCCGGAGGTAAAGACTACGAAGCCGCGGTCGGCGTCCATATCCGTCGAGCGGCAGGGCAGCTCCCTCATGTTCAGGATCAACGCGTCGTCCATCGCGCCGATGCGCGCACTACTCAATTCTTATATAAGATGGGTTGATACTTCTTTAGAGGTTGCTAAATTAAAAGGTGATTGAAGATGGCAGAACAGATACCGCCACAGGTTCAGAACCAGCTCATGCGATTCCAAGAGCTTCAGGAGCAACTCAACAACATCGTGCTGCGGAAGCGGCAGTTCGAGCTTGAATCCAAGGAGGTCGATCGTGCCCTGGGCGAGAGCAAGAGCCTTCCGGACGATGCCGTTGTCTACAAGTCTGTCGGCGTCCTACTCTTCAAGTCAGAGAAGGCCAAGATAGTAGCGGAACTGACCGATAAGAAGGAGGAGACGGACCTCAGGATAAAGACGATCGAGAAGCAGGAGCTGAGGCTCAAGGCTCAGCTGGAAGAGCTTAGGAAGACGATCATGGACCAGGTAAACGTTGCCAAGGGTCCCATCCAAGGGTCGTGATCCCGTTGGCGGCTCCGCCGGCAGATCTTGCGGCAGTATGCGCGAGCGGTGAAGCCGCTGCACGGAGATGCGTGCTCTCGAAAGTGGACCGCAGCCTAGTCAGATCATTGGATATTGTAGTATCTGCCGAGAAGGGAAAAGGTAAGGATAATGGCAAGGGAAAGGACTTCTCTGTCGACGTCTCGATTGATCTTGATCCGGTAGTCGACATCGACATCGAAGCTCTCGCCGACGAGGCTGCCGAAGCAGCCCTGAGCGAGATCGACCTCAAGATGAAGGGGCAAAAGGCTTGAGCAGACTCACCGAGATCGCCTCCAACTATGAGACGATAAGGGTGGTCTGCCACCCGAACGCAGACCCAGACTGCCTCGGATCGGCATTCGCCATAATGACCTCCCTAAAGGGGACCTTCCCCGGGAAGGACATCGCAGTAGTCGCCCCGGACGGGATAGGCGCAGTATCCTCGAAGCTTGTCTCCTACCTTGGGCTTGCGGCAGAGGAATCGCTCCCGGAGGCGACAGGTCTCGTCATACTCGTCGACATGCCCTCGATGGACCAGATCCCATCGGTCAAGGAGGCAGTCAAGGCCAAGAGGATACCCTATGTCCTGATAGACCACCATGTCCGGGATAAGGCGGCAGCCACATCCGCGATCTACAGCGTCATCCGGAGGAAATCCTCCGCCTGCGAGATAGTCTACGGGCTGCTAGACAAGTCCACGATGGACGTCAAGGTGCGCCAGGGGCTCGTTACCGGGATAGTATACGACTCCCGCCGCTTCCTACTGCCGCCAGACACCTCGATCCGGGCAGTGGCCGGGATGATACGTAAGGGCGCCAGCCTCAGGCTTGCGGTAGAGATGCTTACAAACGAGCAGGACGCCTCCGAGAAGATGGCGCGCCTGAAGGGCGCCTCGAGGGTGAAGCTGTACAAGGCAGGGGACTGGCTCATCGCCTTCTCAAGGGTAGGATCATACGAGGCATCCGTCGCAAGGGCGCTTACAGACATCGGCGCAGACCTCGCATTCATAATACACGAGGACAAGGCCGCCCTAAGGCTGACCTCGCGGTCCACCGACAAATTCTACAAGAGGACCGGCCTCAACCTCTCCAGAGACGTTATGAAGCCCTTGGCCGATGCCTTCGCCGGGCAGGGAGGCGGGCACCCGACGGCTGCAAGCGTCAACCTCTCGGCTACCGCCGACGAGGTAACCTCAGAGACGCTGTCGCTGGTATCCTCAAAATTGGGCCTGAGTGAGCAGGACCTGAAGGCTATCCATACTAAAAAGTGAGTAGCTACATTTATTAAAGGTAGCAATTTCCAGTTTACTGCCTCCAGGTGATGCGCTTGGCTATTATCGAGGTCGAATCACTCAGCTACACCTATGCCGAATCGCCTCAGCCAAGCCTGATCGACATCAACTTCAAGGCAGACTCGGGCGAGTTCATCCTCATCTCAGGCCCGAGCGGATGCGGCAAGACCACCTTCTGTCGGGCGCTCAACGGCCTCATACCGAACTCCTACGGCGGCAACTTCAGCGGGAGGGTGGTCGTCGACGGTCTTGTGACCACTGAGCGGCCCGTCTCGGAGCTGGCGCAGCGCGTGGGCCTCGTCTTCCAGAACCCTGAGAACGAGCTCTTCTGCACAACCGTGGAGCGCGAGGTCGCATTCGGGCCGGAGAACCTCGCCCTCTCCCGAGAGGAGATAGAGATGCGCGTCGGGGAAGCCCTCGACATAGTCGGGATCTCGCACCTCAAGGACAAGTCGCCTGACGAGCTGAGCGGAGGGGAGCAGCAGAAGGTCGCGATAGCCGCCCTCCTCACCATGAAGCCGAAGGTTCTGGTCCTCGACGAGCCGACAGCGAACCTCGACCCGATGAGCGCAAAGTCCGTCCTCAATGTCCTGGCGGACCTCAACTCGGTCGGGGTGACGATAGTGCTGGTCGAGCACCGGCTGGAGATGGTCAGCCACCTCGCGGACAGGTGCGTCATCTTCGATTCAGGGCGGATCGTGCTCGACGGTCCCCCGCAGAACGTCCTCTACTCCGACACCGCCGAACACCTCGGCATAGGCGTCCCGAAGGCCGTCCTGGTCGCCAAGGCGATGCGACAGCGGCCGGAGCTGGCAAGGTGGATGCCTCTGACCTCGAGGGACCTGCTGAGGATCTTGGGAGGCGACCATCGGTGATCTCCCTGAAGGACGTCTCATATTCATACCTTCCAGGCAGGAACGCCCTAGACCGCGTCACCCTCAACATCGGCGATGGCGAGCTGGTCGCGATAATCGGCGAGAACGGCGCCGGCAAGACGACGCTGGTGAAGCACATCAACGGCCTGCTCAAGCCGTCAGAGGGGAACGTCGTCGTGTGCGGCCTCGACTCGATGTCGGTGACCGTCGCATCGCTGGCAAGGAAGGTCGGCCTCGTATTCCAGAACCCCGACCACCAGCTCTTCGCTGAGACCGTGGAGAAGGAACTCTCGTTCGCGCTCGTCAACTTCGGGGTACCGCCCGACGAGATCAAGAAGCGGACGGAGTGGGTAATGTCCGAGTTCGAGCTGTCGCAGTATGCCGGCAGGTCCCCGTTCATGCTGAGCGGCGGAGAGCGGAAGCGGCTCGCGCTGGCGTCAGTCCTATGCTACGGACCCGAGGTGCTCATACTCGACGAGCCGACCACGGGCCAGGACAACCGCCAGAAGGTCCGGATGGCGTCGCTCCTTCAGAAGCTCAACCAGCAGGGCAAGACCGTGCTTGTAGTGACCCACGACATGGAGTTCGTCTCGGACTACATACCGCGGGTGGTGGTCATGTCGCAGGGGAAGGTCATAGCCGACGGGCCGAGCGGGGAGGTCCTCGTGAAGAAGGACATCCTCGAAAAGGCGTCGCTCGTGCCGCCGCAGCTCGCAGAGATCTCGTGGGAACTGGGGCTCGATCCGCCGTCCATTAGCCTGGGCGAGGTGGTCGCCAGAATCTCCCGGCTTCCAGGGGGTGCGCGGCCGTGAAGGTCTTCCGGGGCTTCGAGTACCGCAGAGGAACCACCGCGATCCACACTTTGGACCCGCGCGCCAAGATCGTCTACCTCATACTGTTCACTGCCCTGGCCGTCTTCTACTACAACCACTTCGTCCTCATCGCGATATTCGCGTCCTCGTTGCCGATAGTGGCGATCGCGAAGATCTTTGGCAAGTGGAGCATCTCGATACGCGGCTCCTTCATGTTCGTGGGCTTCATATTCA
>CAZEMX010000019.1:0-27891 GCA_964513415.1 uncultured Nitrososphaerota archaeon | reverse complement strand
CAACGCTGGATCAGCATCGGCGCGACCGACCTGCAAACCGGCCTGATGGCGCTCACTCGCGGCGTCGCGCAACCGACGTTCTTCTGACCTGGGCGGCGTGGGAGTGAGCATGACCGACGAGAAGCGGGAGGCGTGCTACCCGATGCCGAGTTCGATCGGCGCCGACTCCCCATGCGCCTGCGCCAGAGCCTCCTCCTGCAAGCGCTGGTAGCGAGCGACTAGGAGCCTGACTAACTCAGCATCCTCCTCGGTTACCGGGAACTCGAACTTGAGCGTCCGGTAACCGACGAAGTCAGCGTGCCAGTCGACGCTAACGGCAACCGAGTCGTACTTGGTGCTCACCCGCGCCCACGCGAAGGATCGTTGGGAGGCGGAGCATAGACTACCGGGGGCTCCTGTTTGGGTGGAGCGTAAGGCACCCGGCGCCGGGCAAGCTCGGGCAGGATGAGGTCGAGCACCGACTGCGCATCGCCCATCCCCTTGGCATCGCCGCCGGGGAACGCGACCGCCTTGCTCAGGTACTCGTTGTTCACGTTCGCGAAGTTGACCAACTCTTCATCGGTGAAGTCGGAGAGCGTCAGCGAGTACCCGACGTTGCCCCAGGCAGTAGGCATGTAGCTGAAGGTCCCCCCGCGTTTGACATCCTCCGCGCGTTCGCTGGTGAGGTACTCGAGGTCCTCGTCCCGCTTGGTCTTCACCGGATGCGCCTCCGGGGCCTTGGTAACGGGCGGCTGCAACTCCCGATTGTCGTGTTCGAATCTGCGGGGGAAGGTGCGGTTCTTCGGTTGCGGTTTCGGCATGCGACTCTCCTCTCGGGAAGGGCCGGGGCTAGGCTTGCGCGCAGCCCCGGAGGTGCTTACGGCGTGGGCGGTGTCGGTTCGGGCGTCGGCGCCGGAGCAGGGACTTGGTCGTCGGCTTCGTCCTCGGCAGTGGTCAGCCCGTCGAGGATGCTCTGCGCTTGCGCAGTCAGCGCGTCGATGGCCACCTGCTTATCGGTCGCGTTGTTGGCGTCGATCACCGCCTTCGCCAGATCCTTGAGCGTCTGTTCGGTCTCGTTGGCCTTGTCTTGCAACTTGGCCATCGTCGCTTGCAGTTGCGATAGGTCGTTCATGATTGCATCACCTTTCTTCAGTAGTGCGGCCAGAGCCGCGGTAAGCTCCGGGGGTACCTGGAGCGTTGCGTTAACGTTCACATCGAAGAGCCCCATGACTACCTCGGCCAGCCGCCCCCAACGCGCACCGAATGGGGCAAGGTGGCGGTGGGTCTCCCCAGGTCGCTCGAGTACATCCGTACGTTCAAGTATATCGTTTCCTTGGGCACCGTCACCTTCGTCACATCCGAGAGCAGCGGCAGCACCGAAGTCCCCTCCGACCGCGCGAGCGCCTGCGCGAAGTCGCCGGGGAGCTTGCTCAGGCACGCCTGCATGACGGTGGGCGGCGAACCGAACTCAGCGACTCCGATGCTCAGCGTGCGCGAGGAGGAGTACGGGGTGTCGGGAACGATGAGGGGCAGCACGTAAACGTCGCTCACCGGGATAGAGCGCACTCGGTCCTGGTCATCCTCGCGATGCAGGGGCGTGTCGCTCGCTGCGATCCCGAAGGTGATCCCGGGCGGCAGTCCCCAGTTCGGGTCGGCAGCGCCCGAAGGCGGCGGGGGCACCGGCGGATACTGAGCAGCCTCGGCTGCATTCAGCGCGCCCGCGAGGTTCCCAAGGTCAGCAAGCTCCTGCCCGTTCGCGAGGTAGGGCACGCCCGCCTGCATCGTTCCGATCACATGCGAAAGCAACTGCACGTGCTCCCGTCTTACTTCAGCGACGACTTTCTGAATACTCACGACTTGTCTCCTTGCGCCAGTTTCAGCATCGTTTGCGTTTGCTCGCTCGCCTGCCGCGAACCGTCGAAGCGGTGCGTGACCATCGCCATGAACGCAGTCGCCATCGTCCCCATCCAGATCGGACCCGCGAGGCCGATGATCCCCACGTTAATGTCGAGACCTTGCACCGCCTGCGCCCCGATCATGACCAGCAGCCCGATGGAGACGAGGACCATGACAGCGCACGTCGAGTAGACCAGCGCTCGCGTGTAGTCCCAGAGCCCCGCCTTCTTCTCCTT
Organism: uncultured Nitrososphaerota archaeon; assembly: GCA_964513415.1. Taxonomy (GTDB): domain Archaea; phylum Thermoproteota; class Methanomethylicia; order Methanomethylicales; family Methanomethylicaceae; genus Methanomethylicus. The sequence goes on along the minus strand of CAZEMX010000019.1, from coordinate 25,780 downwards.
GATCGCCGCGTCGCTCGCATCCTGACGACCCTGCCGCTCGGCAGCCCACCTCGCCTGGTCGATTTCCGACGAGGCCTTCAGGATCGGCATGAAGTCAGACAGCGCGTCGATGCGCGCCTTGACCGAGTTGACGGCCTCGGTCTCGACTTCCTTCAACTCGGCCGCATGCTGCGGCTGCACGAGCACAGCAGCCGCCTCCAGCGGATCGCTGCGCTCCGTCTTCGCAACCGCTTGCTGCTGGAGCAGCGGGTCGAGTGTCTTGGCAAGCGAAGCGACGAGCGCGTCGCCCACTTGCGCGCCGGTGCCCGCGGGCGCATGGCGGTCGACCTCGCTCGCAATATTCTCCTTGATGATAGGAGAAAACGCGTTGAAGACGATGCCCGCTACCGGGCTGAGCATTGAAGCGATGCCTCCGATAACGTCGATGGCGCCAGTGCGATCCATGGTAGTCTCCGTCGGGGTGATGGTCGTTGGGGATTCGTCGCTACTCGCGAAGTAGTCGAGACCTCGCTTCAACTTCTGGGCAATGAAGGATGCTGCTTCCGCCTTGGTGATCGTCCCGTCCTTATTCAGGTCGAGCCCCTTGTTCTGAATGTACGCCTTGCTCGCGCTGTTGGTGACGATCTGGTAGTCATCGGGCTTGCCCACCGCCGCCGGCCAGAAGACCGCCATGTAGCAGTCCGCCAGCGTCTTGATCTGCCCGAGGAACTGGTCGTAGTATTTCTCGACGTCATCCAGTTGCTCTTCGGCTGTCTCCGCTGCGAGTTGCTCGGTCGTCTTACCGACCTGCTTCGCACCGTAGTTCTCCATGAACTGGATGAGACCGGTAGCACCGCTTAGTTCGTTGCGGATCGAAGGCGAGAAAGTCTCCCCGCTCTCGAACGCCATCACCGACATCAGCCAGTTGGGATCGAACCGGCCCTTCAGCGCGATGGCGATGGCCTTCTCGCGGAACTGCTTTGATACCTTGGCACCCCAAGCGAGCATGGTAAGGCTCCTCTAGGTTACACGGTGCTGGGCGTATGCCCGAGCCCTCGAATCTGCGCTTCCAGCTGCGCGATGCGCGCCTCGGCCTTCCACCGCGCCTGGCGCTCTGCGTCGACTTGCTGCGAGAGCGCACGCACCGACTGCGCGAGCCGTTCGACTTCTTCGCGCAAGTTTTCGATGATCGAGTCTTCCGCCTTGTCGGTGCGGGCTTTGGCTTTGTCCTCGCGGTGGTCGTGCTTCAGCCTCAGGTAAATCTTCCAGACGGCGGCTGCGGTAACAGTGAGCAGGGCGAGCTTGCCCGCCGGGTCGTCGACTGGTAGTCCTTCCACCTTAGTCCCCTCGGCGCTTGGGATTGGCGATGAACGCGAAGAGCGCCAGCACCACAATCACGGTGACAGAGCCAAACGCAGCAGGCCAGAACGGACCTGGCTGAATGACAATGCCCCACCAAATGTTCGACCAGAGGCCACCGATGAGCACATACCCGATAGCGCCGACCCGGCGGGGAGGGTAGCAGCGAATGAGGCGGTAGAAGAGGGTGGACGAGATTGTGAGCATGAGGATAGCCCAGTAGTCCTCATCCATAACGGAAATCAGGACTCGGTAACTGTAGAAGGGACCGAGCGCGTCGGTCTTGAGCAGCACCACCACCGACCACAGGATGGTCGCGATGTTGACCGACAGTTTCGCGAGTAGCGTTGCGCTGTAATGGTATGGGTTGTGGAAAACTCTTTCGAGCAAATCTGTCACCATGGTCTCCTTTTGGTCTCCGCTTTCCCCGCGCAGATTATCGCGCGCAGAGCGCAGACGCGCTACTAAGACAGCCCCGCAGACAGAGTAAAACCGAGGCGCCTGGAAGTCACGCTAGACAGCAACGGTCTCGTCCCATTCGATGACTACTTTGCCCCCTGCACCGTTGCCCCCAGGACCGATAGTCGGGGCCGAGCCCACACCGCCGCCGCCAGCACCGTACGAAGTAGCAGGTGCAGCGTTGCCGGGATTCGCGGCTCCGGATGACTTTGCGTTAGAACCAGCACCACCTGTGCCAAAGATTGAAGCTCCTCCGCCCCCGCCGCCTCCTTGGGTATAGCCGCTAGTCAACCCGAAGGTGCCTCCGGCATATCCAGGTGCGGAACCACCAACGCCGCCATCGCCACCGCCACCGTTCCCCGCTACGCCGCCAGATGCCCCTGAACCAAAGAAATGACCATCCAAAGAACTTGCTACACCAACGGGGTGCGTTTTATCGGTGATCGGGCCTCCAGTCACACCCCCATTAGGACCACCGCCAATCCCGCCCGAGGGACTGACATTACCTACCCCACCACCGCGCCCCGGAGCAACGGATAAGGGGCCAAAACTCGACGCTGTGCCATTCGCTGTTGAACCCGTAACACCTACACCCCCTGATCCGACTACCACGGTCACAGAAGAAGGCGAGCCATATTGTGATAAACTCACGGGCATTGCAGAGCACCATTCTGCCGCGCCACCGCCGCCACCCCCAATAGAAGTAGACGAACTACCACCTGAACCCCCACCCCCTATCATAGTCACACGAACGCTATCTACTCCCACGGGCACATCGAACTGATAAGTGCCGGGGGTGTCCCATACTTGTGAACGGGATATTACGCTATAGATAGTCATGCTGACTGTCCAATCCAAGACACCAAGACATATCCTGGAGCGCCTTTACCGCCTGCTGCCGCGGAGCCAGTCAAGCCGCCCGCACCCCCACCGCCCGAGCCGTAATTAACTCCAGCGTTACCCGCCGAACCACCGCTACCTCCAACACCGCCTACCCCCCAGATGGATGAGCCACCGCCACCACCGCCACCTTGCGTAGAAACAGAAGAGCCACCCGCTGCGCCAGTATTCACACCGCCAGCCGGTCCACCAGCGCCGCCAGCACCCGCTGTCGTACCCGTATTACCGCCGCCCCCTGAGCCGCCAAAGTGAACCGGAGATTCCGCCGTGCCGTTTGAACCCGCCCCGGTGTTGCTACCGCCTGCGCCCCCGCGTCCACCCCCACCTAGGCCCCCAGTATTAATCGCGACAGTGCCACCGCCCTTACCTCCTAATACTGCGAATACGCCAAAGCTAGACGACTGACCGTTACTGCCCGCTGCCTGAGCGCCTGAGGGTGCGCCATTACCGCCGTCCCCGACCACCACTGTAACTTCACTAGGTGATCCGATAGACGCAAGCGACACTGGAAGATCAACTACGTACTCCCCAGAGCCACCGCCAGTGCCACCAAAGGCGCTCGTTCGAGTGCCCCCGCCTCCCCCACCACCAGTCATGGTTACCTTGACAATATTCACTCCAGCAGGTACATTGAACGTGTACGTACCAGCGCCGATGAACTCCTGTGAGCGACTGAAGCCTCCGGTAGCGCTGCTCCCGCCAGTTGCAGCAATGGTAAGAGTAGTCGGCGGGCTGCCGCCACCTTCTGTCAGAGTGACTCCAGTACCCGCTTGGAGCACCAGCGCATTGGGGAGGTCGCTGTTAGCCTGGTTAACTATGTAGCGTGCGGTGGTCGGTGCCTTGAGCGGAACGTCAATCTGAGTAACGCCCGCCCCCGCATCAGTCGCGGTGATGCCCCCGCCTGTGAAGTTCAGCGCGATAGCGTCCGTGTCGACCGAAGCACCTTCGTCCAGCGTGAAGATCGTACCCACCGTGGCGGCGCTAGAGACGCTTGTGATGCGGCCGTAGATGTCGACAGTGATGACCGGGATGGAGAAAGTGCTGCCATAGCTGCCCGCGGTCGCGCCCGAGGTGAGCAAGTCGACCGTCAGCGCGTTTGGGCTTCCGCTCTGCGCCACCGAGACCCGAGGCGAGCCCTGAAGCACCAGCGCGTTGGGGAGCTTGGTGCTCGCTTGGTAGAGCACGAACGGTTCGGTGATGACGGCGTACGGGTCCGGAGAGCCGAGACCGCCTCCGCCGCCCGAAACGTTCACGGTGACCACGCCGCTCGAGTAGCTCGCGGTGACGCCGGACCCAGTGAAGTCGATCACCGACGCAGCGCTTGTCAGCACCACGCCCTCATCGCGAACTTCGATGCTGCCGCCAGCCGCAGGCGACCCTGTAGCGGCACTCCCTTGCACCCAGTCCCCACACTCGTTCAGGAAATGGTCCGCGCGACAGTTCGTGGGGTCGTCGGGAGGCGGCACCAACCCCGGACCAAGCTCCAAAGGCGAACCGCTGAGGTTGCCGCCATAAACCGGGAGGTGCCCAACCTCGACGTTGTAGTACTCCTCTGCCCCGAGTCCCGAATTATAGAAGTCCTGCGAGCTTGTCTCTGCCAGCGTGCGGCCCGAGGTGACGCCCTTGTATGTGTATGTGTGGTTCAGTTCGCTTTCGGGCGCATCGATGTTGATGACCGAAGACAGCAAGACAAACGTGTCGCCTTCGGCATGGCCCGAGGTGCTCGTGCCCTTGCGCCCGCGCTTGAAGCCCGAGAGCACGTAGGTCTGCGGAGCGATGAGTACCGCGTCGCGATACTGCAGCAACTCCCACGTCTGCTGGATCGGGGACCCTGCTGGATCGCCAAAGCTCAGCGCGATGTAGTTCGCCCCGTTCTCTAGCGCCGCGGCGGTGCACGACTCAAGTTCGGCGTCGGGGTCGGTCAGCCGAACGCAAAGCGAAGACTCGTCAACCACATCCCCGCCGCCGTACGCAGAGAGCGCGCCGCTGACTGTCGGGGATCCCTGCGGCGAGCCGCTGTTGTCGGAACTGGTCGTAGCGCCGATGACCGCAGGGCTGGTGGTCGCTCCGACCGCGACGTAGTTGACCCCGGCATCCAGCGACTTGTAGAGCGTCGCGCCCGTCCACTTCCCGCTGCTCGCGGGGCCCATCGCTGCGTAGAACCCGAACGGGCTGTCCGCTTGCGAGAGGATCGGGATGTCGAGCAGCACGCACTGGGTCGCGACCTGGCTGCCCGAGGGTGTCTGGTCAACCCAACCAAGCGATGGCGCGCCTGTCTGCTCCTGCGTGTAGATGGACGCGCGGTGCAGTACCCCTTCGAACTCCAGCACTCCGTTCGGTGCTTCGGTAACTCGCTCGATGCGTATGACGCGACCCCGAACGGTGACCACATCGCATGGCTCCAGCCAGGCATACTCGCGCGGAGCGCTCCAGGTAAAGCTCTCGCGCTCCAGCCAGTCGCTGAGTTGAAGCTTCCATACTTTCTGTTGCGCCTCGGTTGCAGTAAAGCCAATCGCCAGGTCAACCGTAGTCTCCGCATCCGAGAAGGTCGTGATGCGCGGAGAGAGTTGCACGCCCGGCTGGTAGTCGGTGTTGATGTCGATGTAGCGCAACGTGACGTTCCGGGGCAGTCCCTTCTCCCGCTTGCGGATCGTGCGCAGCGACTCCTTCTGCTCCGTACCATACTCGCGCGCCGAGAGGTCGTCATCATCGAAGGTCACTACCGAGTCGGTTGCGCCGCGCTTGCGGAACTTCGCTTGGTCATCAGACTCGACCCCGTCGAACTGGAAGCCCTGGCGCAGCGTATCGAGCGCGTTGCGCACCGTCATCTGATTGGCGACCGCGAACCAGTGCACCTCGTCCGACTCAAGCTCTGTCACATCGACAGTGCCCACATCCGTAAGCGCAGACAGATCGGAAACGATCTGAGCAAGCGTAACCGCTTCGGCAGGGGGAATGAGCGAGTAGACCCCCACGCTATCCATCATCAGGCCGTTGCCGATGTAGTTGGAGAGTGTATTGCCGTGGGTAATATTGCTGCCGTAGTCCTCGAGCGTATCGTCCGAGTTGATCTTGACCAGTCGAATCCGGTAGTCCCCGATCCCGCCGCCGATCGTTCCTTCACTGGTCGCAAGAACGATGATGTCGTTCCATACATACCCGTTGAGCACTGACACATGCAGGTTGGTGCCCGAAGTCGACGAAACGTCCCAGAAGTGCAGGAGGTTCAGGTCCTGGTCGAAGTGCCAGAGTCGAGCGTTCCCATGGCTCCCGTGCAGGAAGTAGATGGTCCCGTCGTTCGATGCGAGCGCCTGGATATTCCCCGGCACGTCGTACCAGAGGAAGGTGCTGTAGGCAGGATCGAACTCGCCCGGCGTGCCGTTGTTGTATGGCACCCGGTAGATGTATGTATTGGTCGACTGGTGCCCGAGACAGAAGATGTAGTCGCCGCACTTGAACGCCCGCTCCGAGTAGTAGCTCGCTCCATTCGCAACGAAGAAAGTGCTGACCATCCGGAACTGATCTTCTTCCGGAATGTATCGCCACCAGTAAACGTAGGTCCCACCGAACCCTGTGTTCTCCCACGTGAGGAACACGTTCGAGTTGTAGACGGCGCACTGGCTGTTCTGGTAGGTAGGCGAGTAGCTGGTGCTGCCGATCTGATTCCCGTCGAAGTCCCACTTGCGCAAGATCAGTTGCGCGTTGCCTCCGTTCTCGATTTCCGTGGCGAAGATAGTCGTGCCATCAGTGGTGCCGTTCGACAGGTTGAAGTTCGAGATGCTGCCCGTTGCCCACGGAGCAAAGGTATTGACGCGCCAGGGAATGTCCCCGCCGTTCGTGTAAATCTCGAACTCGAGGAGCGGGATGCGGTCGCCGAAGTCGGTCAGGTAGTAGTCGGCGAAGACGCAGTAGACACGACCCCGGTATGCGGGCGTGGTGCCTACTCCATGCAGCGCTTCAAGCGTCGGGTCGACATCCTGGTCCTCGGTGCCAAGGTAGAGCGTGCAGGGCATCGATTCGCCCGACTCGTCCGTCCAGAGCAAGCGACCGTCCGCCCAGATACGCTTGACCCCGACGATCGGTCCGACACCGAGCATGATAGCGAAGGTCGCGCTGTAGGTGTAGGTGGTGACCTGCGGTCCGCCCTTGCCGCCTGACTTCTGCTTGTGTTCGATGAGGTCGGTCTGGTCGATGACGTTGCCCGCAATTCGTCCCAAGCCCCAAAACCGAGGGATCGGTTTGCCGTACTCGGATACCTGGAGCTTGAGGTCGCTACGCCGGGGGCCTTCAATCTTTGGCGGATCGATGAGGTTGCCCAGGAAGCTACCGAGCATCCAGCCCAAGCTCGCGCCAACTGACCCGCCGACTGCACCGCCGACCAGAGAACCAACGGTGCCAAGGACGAGAGTGGTCATTCCGCTACTCCAGGAAAGCGATAGGCGCGCACAATGCGCGAGTTAGGGATGCGAGCTTGCGTCTCGACCACGCCGCCGCGCTGTGCGTAGGCATGGATGATGCGCAGCGGCGCCAGACTGCTGACGATCGCGAAATGCTGCGGGGAGAGCGGGAAGGCGATGACCAATACATCGCCCGGCCGCGCCGCCTGCAAAAGGATGCGAGTCAGGTAGCGCTCGCATCCGTCAAGCAACTTCTCCGGTACAGGGGTGCGACCATAGCCGCGAAGCGCGGGGTCTTTGCGCCAGGCGCTGCTCACCAACGCGAGCGATTCTCCGACGCCTCCCACCAAGCCGATGCAGTCGGTAGCAAGTCCCTTGTGGGACGCTTGGTGCAGCCAGCGAGTCCCGATCCAGGTGCGAGCTTCCGCGACTACATCGGCCCCGTTCATCCCGAGCGCCTCCCGACTTGCATGAGCGCATCGGGACCGCGCAAGTGCGGCTCCCCTTGGAAGTTCGCTGCGTTGTTGAAGACGTTACAGCACGTCTCGAAACTGCGATTGCAGCCCCGGGTCATCGTGTAACTGACGCCAGTCGCATCGAACGCGAACGGAAGCTTGGTGATCCAGGTGCCGACGATATATGCCTTGACTTCATACGAGAGGTCGCCCGAGGGGTAGTGCAGCACGAGCAACCCTTCGTCGAAGTACGCATCCGCTTCGGTGCGTGCCGAGTCGTGCAAGGTGAAGAAGTCGGTGTCGGAGGACTCGATGGTCCCGGTCACTGAGAAGCCAGGCGAACCCGTCAGTACCACCTTGCAGCGCGCATCGCCCAAGCTCGCGCGGCAGCCGGGTGAGGTAATCTCGATGATGGAAGTCGTGTACGCATCCATCAGCCCGAGCAGTTCGACCGTGAAGGTCTGAAGGTGCACCTGGACCTCACCGAGCCAGCCAGCGCGCACCTTCTTGTCGCCCATGGTCAGGTCCGCCCAGCAGACCTGGAAGATGCGAAACGCAGCGTAGTCCCAACGGCCTGCGCGCAAGTCATCCTCCGTGATGCTATCGCTGGAAAGGATGCCCTCGACGCTCAGGTTGTCGACGTCCATCGAGTTGCCCGACGCGACGTTGGTCGGGCTGAAGCTCGACGCCGGCTCGTACGTGACGCCGTCGACAGTCAGCGGCTTGTTGAAAGTGGTGAAGCCGAAGACCTGTCCATCGGTCCTCGTGATCTTCATGCAGGTAGCGAGGCGCGAGAGCGCGCCCGCCATTTCGGCCTTGAGGTTGAAGGAGATTGCTTTGGTCATTCCAGCACCTCGACCAGCGGAATCGAGTTCCAGCCCACAAGCAGTCCTTCTTCCTCACTCTTGTCGATGATGGTCGCCTTCATTTCGTCGGTGTCGAAGCGCACGTGCACGTCGAACTCTCCATACCAGTACGTGCCGCTTGTCGCGATCCCCGTGCTGTAGTCGAGACCGACAGCATCGGTGGTGATCTTGCCGCTCACCGGCTTGGTGATCTTGCGGTAGTACGTCTGCCCGTTGAAGGTGTACAACTTGTACATCTGCTTCCCGAGCGGGCTGCCCGAGTCCGCATCGAGGAAGACGCCTTCACTGCGCGTCGCGCTGTAGTCTGTCCAGTCCTTGAACCGGAAGGAGTGCGCGCGCCCTGCGACCACTCGGAAGAAAGCCTGCAGCGGACGCCAGTGGTCCTCGATGCGGGCAGCATGCGAAACCTCGTAGCGCAGTCGCTCGCTGCTCCAGTTCTGGTTGCGGTTCTCCCGCCCGCTCGCGGTGATGACCACGTCGGTCAGAAACTCGGGACCACCGCTCGCCCCGAAACTGATCTTCTCCGGGAAGCGGATGTCAAGGAAGTTCTGGGACATTACCTCTCCCTCATCGACTTAAGCAACTGCTCGCGCATCGAGGCTGCCGCTTGGCGCGCCGACGCTTGCGTCGCGCCCGGCAGTACGTTCACTGTCATGTTGATGGTCTGCCCACCAATGCGATGGTTGGGCGTCACGCTCGCACCGCGGGGAAGGTTGACGATCTCCGGTCCGCGCTCGCCGACCCAGGTCGGGCCGCCGCGCCAGAAGTCCGTCCCGGTCGCAAGCGTCCCCGGCATCCCCATTTCCCCGCCGGCAATCCCGGGGGTGCTTCCGAAGAAACTCCCGAAGCCCCCGCCTCCGAACAACCCGGAGAGGAACTTGCTCAGCAGCGAACCGATGTCGGGGTTGCCGCCTGTGTTGCCGCCGAAGAGCGCGTTGGCGAGGTTCTGCGACGCGATGCGCGAAATGGAACGGACGATGTCTTGCTCGAACTGCTTGAAGGCTTGCGCCGCAGTCTTCGACCCACTGATGAACTCGTCAAAGGCGCTGGCGAAGCTATCCGAGAAAAGGTTCTTCAAGTCCTGGAGTTGCTGCTTCTCCTTTTCGATGTCCTGCGCTACCTTGGTCGCATCGCTGATCGCCGCGCGCTCGCGCAGGAGCTTCGCCTGCTCCCGGAGCAAGTCGATTTGCGCTTGCAGGCCTCCCGAGTTCTCCAGCATCGCGGCCTTGTCGTCGAGTTCCGCCGCCGCCTTGAGGAGCTTTGCGTTCTGGTAGTTACGCAGTACCTCCTCGCCGCTGGTCAGCAAGATCAACTGTTCGCGCTGCGACTCGTTCTGCTCGGCCATCTGCGCCGCTTCCTGCTGCAAACGCTCGGTGGTCTTGGTCTGCTGTTCGCTGATGCGTTCACGGATACGCGCGGCTTCCTCCTCGGTCTTCTTGCGTTCGTCTTCGGCCTTCTTCGCGTCCTTGGCGAACTGAATCTGCGCGGCGTAGTCGCGGATCTGCTTTTCAATCTCCGGGTTGAGTCCCGACAACGCCTTTTGCTTCAAGTTGTAGATTTCGACTTCGGCCTTCTGCACTTCGTTCAGGTCGAGCGTCGCCTCCAGCTGTTTCTCCAGCGACTGCACATAGCGCTCTGCGTCGCTGATTTGGTTCTTAGACTTATCGTCCTTGATCGCCCCGTCGAACTTGAGCTTGGGCAGGTCGGGCTTGAAGCCACGGTCCTCGATGGCACGCTGACGAGCAAGCGCGTCACTTTCCCTGATTCGCTGGTCGAGTTTTGCGGAGAAAAGAGGCGCGCTAAGCAACGCGTCCATCTGGCGTTTCCAGTCCTCACCGATAGCTTTCGCACGGTCGAAGTCCCCTTGCGCTGCGGCACTCGTCTGCGCTGCTCCGGCTGCAATCGTCTCTCCCAGGATTTGGAAGACTCGACTGACTCCCTGGGAACTGTCAACAACAAACCCGAGCGCGCGCACGGCGTTGTTCGCCCACTGCGTAATCGAGTCGTCCGTGTTGAGCTTCTTGCCCTGCGTCTGGATGCCAAGCAACTCCGCGATGAAGTCCTTGGTAGCACTGGTGAGGTTGTTCAGCGCCGGGATGACCTTGATGGCAGCAACCTGCGCGTACTGCTCAAGTTCCGCCTTCGTTCGCGCCTGCTTATCCGCGTAATCGTCCGCCTGCTTGATGAGTTGTTCGTTCAGGATGACGACTTGTCCCGCACCCGACGCAAGCTCCTTGAAGAAGGGACCGAGGTTGCCGCCCGACTTGCCAAGCAGCGCCATCTGGACGCCGGTCTTCTCTGCGCCGTCGGCGAACTTGGCGAGGGCGTTGGCAATGGTGATGATTTGCTGGTCGGGGGAGAGCGCCTTGAACTGGTCGATGTTGAGACCGAGAGCGGATAGCGCAGCGCCTGCGGCCTTACCCTCGTCGTCGACGCCGAGCAAGTTCTTCGCCAACTTCTGCATCGCCCCCGCGATGTCTTCCGACGACGAGCCCGCAATCTTTGCCGCCACCGCGAAAGACGCAATCGCCTCCGCACTTGCGCCTGTCTTCTCTGCGAGGTCCTGGAAGTTCCCCGCCTGCCGGATGAGGTCGGGGATTGCGTTGAGGGCAACTTGAGCGGCCCGCCCCAAGGCCTGCATGGCAATCTCGGCCTTTGCAACGCCAATCGCAACTTGGTTGGAGAAGTTCTTGGCGAACTGCCGAGCTTCGTACTCGGACTTGGTCAGCCCGGCGGTGAACTCGGCCGCATTGAGACCGAGGTTGACAACCAGTGAGCCGAGTGCGGATGCCATGCGCTACCCCTTCTTCTTGCGACCTTGACCGAGGACATGGACGCCGCTCCTGCTCGTCCCAGAAAGGGAACTGAATATGGCCGCCGCCTGCTTCGCGGTCACCTTTGGCGCCTCCGGCTTGGGGTCGAACAAGAAGTCGTCAAGCGACAGACCCGTGTTGCCGTTCACGCGCGCGATGGTGAGCGAGAGCATGGCAATTTGCAGTTCGAGACGACGCCAAGGGAACATGCGCTGCGTGCGATAGCGGGCCCACTGCCGCAACTCCCGCTCGCTCATGCTGCGGCGCAACTGCGCCACGCTCATGCCTAAACCGAGCGCCAGGTCATGCAGCAGGACCTGGCGCGGGTTCAGTTTCCCTTTGCTTCCTCACCCTGTGCGGCCGCGAGGACCTTTTGCAGCAGCGCCCACGGCTGTCGCGCGAGCAAGTCGATGTCGGCCTTGTTCGACTGGTCGAAGAGGCGGTTCCCCTCCTCGTCGCAGAGCACGCGCGCGGCGGAGCGAGCGAATCGGCGCTTGTCCTTCTTGCCCTCCGCCTCTTCCTCCTTGCGCTTCTCTTCGTCGGCCTCGGTCGCTTCGTCGACTTCCTCGACGGTCGGGGGCTTGACGTACACGATGCCCCACGCTTTCGTCTCGACAGCAACGGGTGCTACATTCGCGGTCGCCTGCATCAGGCTGATGAGTTCGTCCCGGGTGGTCATAGGGATCAGTTCCTTGGGCTACGGGTTGGTGATTACGCCGACGGCAGGATGAACTTCGGACCGGAGAGCTTGATGGTCGCACTCGCCGTCCAGACCCCGTTGACCTGGCCCTGCACGCTGGTCTGTTGCACGGTGCCGATCATGATGAGGTAGCCGCCGGTGCCCGGGAAGGTGATCTTGAAGGCGATTTGGTCGCCGCTCTCCTTCGCGTCCTCGATGGCTGCCTGTACCGTCTCGTTGCCCGCCCAGTTGTAGTCGAGCGTCAACTGCCCCGAGTCGGAAAGCCCTTGTTCGAACTCCTTGGCCGTCGAGCAGATCGTGCTGACTTCGATCTGATTGGCCGCCGCGTCCTGCTGGTTGGCACCAGTCAGTTCGCAGAACGAAGAGAACGTCACCGGCTGGAAGATGCCGTTCGCGGGCGAGCCCGCAACGAAGGCACCGTAGGCCGAGCCGTCGGTCTTCGCGATTTCGAACGAACCCGAGAGCGGGTTGTCGACCACGTAGAGGTTGTCGTTGAGTTCGGTCATGCCCGACACGCTGCTGATCTTGCCGACAGCGCCGAGCGACTGACCATGCGCGGCGATGCTGACGACCACCGGGTCCGCTTGCGTCGCGTTGGTGATGGTCAGCCCGGCGCCGAGAGCCGTCTGGACCCCGAACGTGGAACCGTTGAACTTGTAGCGCTTGCCCGACATCGCACTTCTCCTGACTGGGTTACGGGGGTTACAGTGCTGCCATTACGGTGATCCCATGCCGCTCGACTGAGACACGAGATACTCGAGCGTGACGCGATAGGTCTTGGTCTCCGCGTCTCGTTCCTGACTATTGCTTTGCCTGGTTGCGGGCAATCCGAGGCTCATCATAGCGGCGATGACCTGGTCGCGCAAGGCGATGACAGCGCCGTGGGTGCGTGCGACAATGTCCAACTGCACCGACACATCGTCCGTGTCTACGGTGTCGGTCCCGCAGATGTCTGCCTCGGAGACAGAACTGATGATGGTATAGCGAATCGCCGGCCAGGTCGGCAGGCTCCCGTCGGGCTGCACGAACTCGTTCGGGTAGACTCGGTTCGCGACCAAGCCCTTCAGCGCATCGAAGATGAGTCCCTCGACCATCATGCCCCCGCCTTGAGGATTTCCTTTGCGAGCTTCGCGGCCATCGCGTCGATGGCCTTACGGATGTTCTCTTGGAACGCAGGGCGAAGGAACGGCTCCGGGCCCATCTTCACCGTGCCGAACTCGACCAGTCGCCCGTAGCGCGCTGCGTACCCGTACTTGCGCTGCCCTCGCACGGTGACGACGTACTCCGCGGTCAAGTTCGACTTGACCTTCTTCATGACGATGTTCTTCTTCATGTTGCCCGGCTGCACTGTCGTATCCGCAACCTTGTGCGGTTCGTCCGAATCGGGCGCCTTTTCGATGGAGGCCTTCTTGACCACGCCAGCAGCCGCCGCGACGGCCTTCTTCGACGACGACTGAGCAACCTTCGCATTGAGCGTGCGCATGCGTTCCGCAAGCTCTGCCAGACCCGAGACGTTGATGGTGACGACCGAAGGCATGCTTTACCCCTCGTTGGTTCCCGACTTGCAGTTCAGGTCAAGCATGCCCCGCGCCATGTCGGGTTCGATGTTGCTGACGATGTTGTAGTAGGTCACCGGGCGCCCCGCAGCCTGGTGCACCACGCGCGACTTCGGGGTGAGCGACGCAAGGTAGGGCGCCCAGCGAATGGTGATGAGCGTGTCGACTTCCGCCAGCAGCCCGTCGCCGATGAGCGCCTCGCGCCCCTTCAGCGGGCGAATCTCTGCGTAGACGGTCGCGATATCGCGCCAGGTGGTCTCGGGCGCGCCCGTGCTCTCCTGCGAGTCGACCGCGCTTTGCAGCGTTACGCGGTGACGGAGTTTGCCGATTCTCATGCGAACGGGATCCGAATGGGGTCGCAAGAAGCAACCAGCGCCTGCACCCCAAGCGGGATGCGGCTGACCATGTTGCCCACGTTGATCTCCTCCCGGTTCTCGTAGAGTGCACCGAGAGTCAACTTCATCGCAGCGACAAGCGCGGCAGGTAGCGGGTCGTCCTGAGGCGAACCTCCCGGCAGGTCATACCCGACGTTCATGCGAATGCGCACAGCGCCGGGCTGCTCGCGGCCGCTGGGCCAGTCGGTACCGTACGCCGGGTAGATCCAGGGCATGCCCGATCCAGGGTCCGTGTACCAGTCGCTATCGGCCAGCGTCACCGCTTGCCCCTGACCGTCGAGGTAGCTGACCGAGACGATGCCCTTCAGCGGAGCAACGCCCAGCGAGATACCGTGGTCCTGATCCCAGCAGCACATGGTCGGAAAGCCGCGACCCGAAAGCTCGACCACTTGCGGTGCGAGGAAGCGCCCGGAAAGGAACTCGATGTACTCGCGCGCTGCCGGGATGAGTGCGAGGACCAGATCCTGGTCGACGTACTCTTCCGGACTGCCGTAGGCATCCAAGCGCAAGTGCTGCGCTGCTTCCGCAAGCGTAATCGGCTCCTGCGTCGGCGCGCTGACTCGTCGCAGGTTCATGCGGCGACGCATGTCGTCCATCCAGGGGTGCAGGCAGTTCCGAACGAAAGCGTACCGGCTCTCGGGATAGGGGTACAGTTGGCTCACAGCAGCCGCTCCTTAGCTTGCTCCCACAGGTCAGCGTGTTCGCAGTTGGGAAGTAGCTCGGGCGTGCCGAGCGTGTAATGGGCGATGGCAGGGTGCTCCGGTTTCGGCTGCACCCCAACCAACCAGTTCCACTCGGGAGGTAGCTCGCCAATCTCGTCATCGGCGAGCCAGCAGAAAGCGTGCAGTTCGCGACCAGGCCGCGAGTTCAGCATCTGGACATTCAGGCGCTGGTTCGCGGGGTGGTCGCAGTTGAAGAGCATGACCGACGACCAAAGCTTGCGATGGTAGAAGGTCTGCGCCTGCGAGTCCATCTTCGTTCCCGTCATGCTCGCGGGGTCGACCTTGTGCTTGACCACCGAAACGGCCTTGTTCGGGTCGACGATCTCCAGGAGCTTGTGCGGGTCTTGCATGAAGAGCACGTCGCAGTCGACGAAGAGAGCCCACCCGGTGTGCGCCAACAGCACCGTCGCAAAGCGCGCGGTGGCGAACCGCGTCGCTTGCGGGGCGTTGCTGTACAGGTCGACTTGGCGACCGTCGCGCACATCAACCGGGCGCGAGAAGAGTCCCCAGTTGCGCAGTCGCTGCTCGTAGAGCGGGACGACTTCGCAGTTGAATGACTCGGCGGAGGCGCATGCTAGTCGGAAAGACTCAGCCTCGCGCTCCTCGTACCCTACGTAGACTCTCATCGTCTGCCTCTTGTCAACCGGGGACCATCACGAAGTCGCCGGACAACTTCTCGACACACTTGTAGCCGAGTGACTGCAACCACTCGACTGCTCCCAGTTCGGGCAAGCCGAAACGCTGTGCGCGACCCGGCTTCTGCTCGACGATGATGGTGGGCAGGTCTCGCGCTATTGTAGCCTCCCCTCCCTTCAAGGCAAAGAGTTCGTACCCTTCGCAGTCGAGCTTGATAAAGTCAACGTCATGCAGACCGAACGTATCGAGTCTGCACAGCGGGATGCCCTCTGCGACCTCTCCCCCGACGCGCGAGTCGCCAGACGAGGAAGGAGCGCTGTCTATGACGACGTGCCCCTCGTGGTCCCCGAGCGCGCAAGCGTGCAGCATGTGCCGACCTTTCGCACCGTCTGCGATGACCGCGTCGAGGTTGCGCGCGAAACAGTCGCGATGGGCCGCGACCGGCTCGAACGCGTGCACCAATGCGAACTGCTTGACCAACTGCATCGACCAGAGACCGCAATGCCCCCCGACGTCGACTGCAGTGCGGAACTGTCTGCAGTGCTTCAGCGCTGCGCGCAGTTTCTTGATCTGGTAGCTGCCGCGACCGTCGACGATCTCCCCGTTGTCGGTCATCCATTTGGTCAGGTGCGTCTCGCCCTCGGGCAGGAAGACACCTTGGTGTTCGATCATGGTCATGGTCTCCTAGTACTTGTAGGCTTTCTTCTGTTCATCGGTGAGGTACTTCCACTGCACCGGCCACTTCAACGGTGCGCCGCTCTTGCGCTGCGCCAGGAAGTAGAGTGCGTGGTCGGGCTGCGCGACAAAGCGCGCATGAGCGGGAACCGGCAGCCCTCGGTAGGGCGCCTTGGAACTGAAACATGACTGGTGCAGCACATCCCATCCGTTCTGCCTGTAGAAGTCGACAAGCAGTGTCGGGGAGACGTTGTAGAAGCCGTGGTTGGTCATGGAGAGCGGGGGCGAATGAAACACGTACCCGCCTTCCTTCACCGAGCGCGCTGCGTTCATCAACGCCATGCCGATATTCGCGCAATGTTCGATGGTGCCCGCATCCAGTACCACGTCGAACAAACCGAAGTCCTGCTCTTCGTTCAAGTCGACGACTTCTTCGACGAAGCGAGTGGGGATCAAGTCGACGCAGTGCAGCGTCGCGCCCAGTGCCTCGAAGACTTCCGCCGTGTCGGCCATCGGCTCTTCGCGCTTGTGGGACGCGCCAAAGCTCGAGGACTTCTTCAGCGGAGCACCGATCAATGTGCTCGCCTCCTCGGGCGTCACCAGCAAGTCAGGGTAGCCGAAGGAGAGAACGGTACGATGCTTGACTCGCGAAGCCAGAATCTCCAGCGCGAACTTGGTCAGTGCCATCAGAAGACCTCCCGGTGCATCGCTTCGTAGACTTCGTCGACGGTAATTGCCAGCATCGACTGTCGGCATCCCTCGCAGGTGATGCGCGCCCCGCACCATCCGTTCGCATGTCGGATGTTCGCTTGCGTCTCGTACCCGGTGAACTCGGGCGATATGAACTCGGACCAGAGCACAACCGAGGGGATGTGCATAGCGGCAGCGGCGTGGTGCAGTGCGCCCTCGCAGCCGACAAAGCCAATGCTCGACATCAGCACCGCGAGCGCTTGCCTGAAGTCAGTCTCGCAGAACTCGACGCCGCGGAGCTTGCGCGCCTCGGGCGAGCCGACTTGGATGTAGCGGTTGGGATCCCGGTCGACCAGCGCCTGCCAGCGTTCGAACGGCCAGGCTTTGTTACCTCCAACGAC
Source organism: uncultured Nitrososphaerota archaeon (assembly GCA_964513415.1). Lineage (GTDB taxonomy): Archaea > Thermoproteota > Methanomethylicia > Methanomethylicales > Methanomethylicaceae > Methanomethylicus. Next base: position 8,777 of record CAZEMX010000019.1, on the reverse strand, counting down.
CTTGGTGTTCGGTTCGACCAGCACCTTTCCCGCAAACGGAGCAGCGAAGGCAAGCTCCTGGGGCGTCAAGTAGAGGTTGCCAGGTTCTATCTTCCAGTGGCGCCAGACCCACTTGTCGTGTGTCTTGCCTGCGATATACGGGCGGCAGCCGGGCGCGTTGATGAGTTGCGCTGCCCCGTAAATCTTGCGGCTAACGAGCGGGTTGTTGTCGAAGACCGGCGACCACTGGACTTTGTTGCGAAGGTCAAGCACGACCACAAGCTTGCCGGTTGCCTGATGCAGCTGTCGCACCTGCGCCGTAGCCATGATCCAGTCGCCGAGACCCATCAGTGGTTGCCTCGGAAGAGAAAGCGGTCCGCGTACTCCTGCGCCCAGTTCTTAGTCTCACCCTTGAAGTGAATCGTGTAGGGCAGGCTGTGGTGCTTTTGCCCTTTCACCTTGGGCACGCATGAGTAGTCGCGCATGGACAGGAAAGCGACCTTGCCCCAGTCGCGCGACTCAAGCACCCCATCCCGGGCAGGGACGGGAGCAGCCTCGTCACTGATCGCCTCTTGGTCGCCGCCCCAGTGGTTCTGGCAGCGCGCGAGTGCGCGTTCGAAGAAGCCGAGCGCTGCGGGGATGCCCTTCTGGTTGACGTACATCGACCCGTTGTTGATCGGCGCCTTATCGTCGGGGCGTCGCGTCAAGCCAAGGTCGAAGTACGTCTGGTCGAAGGCGGAGTCAAGCTCGCGCCCGACAAGCACGTCGACGTCGACGAAAAGCAAATGCGAGTCGCACGGCAAAGACAGCCGTGCGACGACTCCGGCGATCATCGCGGGCATGAGTTCTTCTGGTAGCTCAGCGCGCAGCGTCTTGGAGATTGAAGGCAGCCCGGGCCACCCGCGCTTGTCAGTGACAATCGTGTGCCGGTGCCCGAAGAAGAGCGCAGTCTCCGCCTGAAGCTTGAGCAGCGTCAGGTAATCGTCGCGCCACTTGGCATGGTTGGGGCGCGGCGCCCAGACGGTGACAACTTCGACGCTCATGCGCAGGCCCTCACAACGTCAGCAACGAACTCGACTTGCTCGTCGGTAAGCTCCGGTCCGATCGGCACGCTCAGGCATTGAGCGGAGAGCTTTTCGGCGATGGGGAAGGTGCCTCTCTCGAACCCGAACCGCTTCAGTGCGGGCTGGAGGTGAGGAGGAGTCGGATAGTGAACCAGCGTCTCAACACCAAGGTCATCGAGGCGCTTGCGGAACAGGTCGCGGTTGGCGTGCCGCAGCACGAACTGGTGATAGTTCCCCGCGTCCGGAGGCAGTCCTACCGGTTGGTTCTTCCATTGCTCGCGGTAGTAGGCAGCAATCTTGCGGCGCCGCTGGTTCATCGCATCGAGTTGCGGGAGCTTGATGTTCAGGAAGGCTGCCTGCAACTCGTCCAGTCGCGAGTTGTATCCGATGTACTCGTGCTGGTTCTGCACCTTCGCGCCGTAGTTGCGCAAGTAGCGTGCGGTGTCTGCGGCAAGCTCGTCCTGGAGCACGATCGCGCCACCGTCGCCCAGTGCACCAAGGTTCTTGGTCGGGTAAAACGAGAAGGCGGACGCATCGGCAAGGTCGTCGCCTTTTAGCCCGTGCGCTTGCGCTGCATCGATGAAGACGTAAGCAAAGGGCGGCAGCACGCTGCGGACCGCCTCGACGTTGACCGGGATGCCGTAGAGCGGCGTAGCGAGCACCACTCGAGTTGCGACGCTAAGCGATGACTCGACTCCAGCGGAAGAGAGCACCATCGTTTCCTCGTCCGGTTCGACCGGAACCAACTGCGCACCCGAGGCCATGACAGCAATCCAGGTAGCGATGTGCGTGTTGGTCGCGACGATGACCTCATCCGAAGGGCCGATGCCGTATGCGCGCAGCATGATCCGCATGGCGTCGTAGCCGTTGCCGACCGAGACGCAGTGCGGTTGCTTGCAGTAGCTGGCGAAGGATTGTTCGAAGCGGTCGACTTCTTGCCCGAGCACGAGACTCGAGCCCAGCATCACCGACGACAGAGCGCCGATGAAGGCTTCCCGGTATCGGTGGTTCTGCTTACGAAGATCCAAGAACCGAACGCGCATCTAAGCCCCTAGTCCATGACGGTGAAGAAAGGCAGCGGGGAGACCAGCCGCGACTTGACTCCCTCTGCCCGCAGCCGAGCGGCAATCTCCTTGCCGTAGTGCCAGGCGAGCAGAACGATGTAGGGCGGGTTTTCGTCCTTGAGCAACCGGTTGGGCACAACAGCAATATGCGAGCCAGGCAAGTACTTCCCGAGCTTCAGTGAGTTCGCAAGCTCGCCGGTCCAGGGAAGTTTGTTCTCGCTGCGGCGCACGCCGAAGTAGTTGAGCAGCGTCGACGCGCGGCCCGGTGCGGAGCAGCCGACCACCTCCCCATGCACTCCATACAGGAACTGCATGAAGTCGTCGCGAGCACGCGTGACGCCTTCTCGAAAACGCATCGCGCCGCCGGCGAAGTCGTACCGGTCTTCGTATGCCTGCAGCTGTCGCACCGAGGGGAGAATCTCCCTCGCGCCTTTCCAGCCAACGAAGACTCGAATGTTGCCGCCGTAGCGGGGCACTCGCTCGACGTCGAAGACTTCCAGCCCGTAGTAGCTGAACAACTTCTCCAGCGAAGTCAACGTGTAGGTGCGCACGTGCTCGTGGTAGATGCTGTCGAACTGGTTACGCTCGAGGATGTCGAGCAAGTAGTGGTTTTCGATGACGAGCACACCGTTCGGAGAGAGCAGCGAAGTGACGCCTCGCATGACCTGACCGAGCGTTGCCATGTGCGCGAACACGTTGGTGAAGGTGATGATGTGCGCCTTCTTGCGCGTACCGAGCGCATCGCTTACCGTCGTGTCCGAGAAAAAGCGCTGGGCGGTAGGGACGCCCGACTCCTGCGCAATGCTCGCGACGTTGGTGGGCTCGAACCCCATGACTTCGCAACCAAGACGCTTCAGTTGCAGCAGGAGCGTACCGTCATTGCAGCCGACATCGACAGCAAATCCCTTGCCGAAGCGCTCGACTAGCGAGGCCGCCATTTCCCGGTGAGCTTCCACCACCGGCCAGGAAATGCCCGCACGGTAGGGATAGGTGGGAGGGTAGACTTGGTCCGCAGGCAGTACGTAGTCCAGTTGCGCGAGCAAGCAAACCGGGCACTGGAAAAGCCGGAGCGGATAGGTCTGCTCCGGCTTGTCGAGATCCTCCGCGCTAAGGAGCGCATCGCAAGGAGGCTGGTGACCGAGGTCAATGACTTCGATCAGGTGCGAGGAGCCGCAGACCTGGCAGTGCTTCAGCGGCCCCGGCGGTACGTCATGGTCATGCACTGAGCTTCCTCCAAGCAACGCCAGCACGAATCTCGTCGAGCGTCCATTGATTGTCTGCGAGAACCCCGGCCCAGTTGCGGACGACCGAGGCAGCGGCGAAGTGCGGAGCGGGCAAGTGCGTCTGGAGCGGACCCGCTGAGACAGGAGCCGCAGCGCACTGGTACGAACAGAATGCCGGGATGCCGTTGAGGATCGCGGTAATCGCCGCAGCCGACGACCAAGTCACCAGCGCGTACGCGTCCTTCAGGTCGTCGTGCAGAGTCGCGGCGAGCTTGCCTTTGTTCCCCGACCACGAGCGGTAGTGAATCTCGCGCGCGGTCAGCCCGCGGAGCGTCTTCATCGTGTCGGCGCCCCAGTCGCCCTTGTAGCCGACGACCGTCTGCATGAAGGAGTCCGACTGGGGGCAGACGACAAGGTGCTTGCCGCCGTAGCGTCGCGGTACGATCGGGATGCCCAACTGAACGAAACGCTCGCAGTTGCTCTCGCCCTTGCCCGAGTGCTGAAGCGCGTTCTTGGTGACGCGGAAGTAGGTCTGGCGCGTCTGGTCGAAGTAGCTGTTGTCGCAGTAGTAGAACTCGTTCGCTGCGCTGCTCCGCACCTCGCGCCATAGGTGCGCGATGGACTCGTCGACGCCGAAGAAGAAAGCGGGTCCGGGCATGAGGTGTGGGGCATCCTCGACTACTTGACCGCCGCAGCCTTGCGCGAAGGCGCGGCAGATGTCGAGCGCTTTTTGCTTACCATGAACCGGGTAGCAGTAGATCATTGCTTGTCTCCTCTAGCCAGTCCAGCGAGCAAGAGGAACGGCATGCCGCTTTCGAGTTCCTCGACCGACCACTGAGCCCAAGCCATACGCTCAATGGCAGCAAGGCGCGCCGCGTCATCGTAGAGCAAGGGCTGGTCGAGCCGCGTAGCTGCAGGAGAGCAAATCCAGAACGGTGCGTCGTAGCGCACGGGGATGCCGAGCACTAGCGCCTTGACGCCCGAAGAGGACGACCAGATCACGCAGTCGCGCGCTCGCGCGAGGTCTTGCTCCAGCGGTACCTGCGGCTCGTGGTTGCCTGGATGCAAGCGCACGTGGATCGGGTTGCCTTCCTTCTTCAGGCGGGACGCTGCGCTCTTGTGCCAGTCGGGAGGACTCGCCATCAGCCGGGTGCCGATGCCGCGTTGCCCGCAGATGAGCGAGTACCCGTCGCGCACTTGCCACGGTTGCAGTTCGATGTTCAGTGCAGCGAAGCGCGATCCGTCTCCTCGGGGCCACTGCCCACTGCCGTTGTGCCCATGCACAGAGACAGCGTAGTACTGCCGCGAGAGCGCATCCTTGCCGATGTAGCCGTTCTCGGCAACGAGCACCGTACCTCCCGCCTGCTCCCAGGCATCGGCCATCGCGCCGTTGCTGCCGTAGCGATTCCAGATGACCAGCAGGTCCTCGGGTCGCTCGGCGTGTCCGCGCTCGACCAGCGAGTAGCCCGCGCGCTTGAGGCCGTTGACGAAAGCCTCGCGCCGGTAGTGGGGTTCCGCACGGATGAGGCAGATGGCCTTTTTCATGCGAGCACCTCCCGGTAGTCGCGCTTCGGGAAGCAGTTGAGCGCGCTGGTGGGCGAGCAGTTGATGACTTCGATGCCCGCCTTCTCCAGATCGGCTGCGAAGACCGCGAAGTTCTCCTTCCACATCTTGTGGGGCAGGCCGTTGCTTAGCGGCGACGGGTGATCCCCGTGCCAGTGCTTGCCCTTGCAGTCGACGCCGAAGAGCAAGAGCGTCTTCGCGCCCGCATGCACCGCGAGGTTCATCGCCTGGAGGGCGCTGTTCGCGCCTTGCGCGATGAGGTCCTTGTCCAGGCTCAGGTTGCTGCTACGCGTGCTCTTGATCCATTGCAGCCCGAACTCCTTGGCCGCCATTTCATCTTGCGTCCAGAGAGCGTCGGGAGAGAAGTGCTGCTTTGCTTCGTTGACGTACGCCGTCTTGGTCTCCGGGTCGACCGCACGCCACCATGCGCCATCGCAGGCGTAGAGGATGTCTGCGAACGGCGCCATCCGGAAGCTCGTATTGATGGCGATGACGCGAGCGTTCGCCTTCTGCGCCTGCCAGAGCGCAAGCGCGGCGCACTGTTCGGTGCTCAGGCTCTCGCCGCTTGCGACGATCGCCACGGTAGCCCCGGGCCAGTGCAGGCGCAAGCGCTCGCTGGGCGCGGGCATGCTCGCGGGCGCGCCCGGGGGCGCGGGCTCGCGCGCGGGCTTCGGCGGGCGCCCGAGGACTTGTTCTGCGTAGCCCTGCGCGACCCAGTCGGCAGCGCGCTCGGGATCGCCTTCGTGGAAGTTGGAGCCCGCGGTGATGAGGTTCACCGAGGTGGGAATGTCTTTGAGAGCACGAAGAAGCATTTGGTAATAGCCTCCTGTCAATGGGCAGGTGATGCCCGGTAGATTACTTCAGTCGGACTTGCGTGGGCTCCTTGGCAGGGGTCGGGGCTTCTCGGTCGCGTCCGTTGCGACCTCGCTGCGCGAGCAACTGCCAGGACTTGCTGGTGCCGGGGACATCTTGCGTACGCTGCTTCGCGACCCACGAGGAGCCGTCGAAGACTGCGATGTCGCCCTTGTTGTATTCGACGCTCGGGTCGTAAGTACCGCGAGCGATCGTCATGGGGAGCATGAGGCTCCGGTGGATGGGCTCGCGACCTTCTGCGCTGAGCGTCACCGTCAGCGTGCGCTCGTCTTCGCCAAGCGTCAGGCTTAGGTTGTCGGGAGAGAACCCGTCCTTTCCAGCAGGTGCAGGCGGCAGGTTCGCCAGCGTGCTCTTCACCGCGACATCGACCAGCGCCTGCACCGCAGCGAAGTCGACTTCCTTGCGCACGGGAAGCGCGAGCACTTGCTTGGCAATCTCCGCGCTGACAAACTCTTTGACTTCGTCGATGCTGACCGAGGTGCCATCCTTGCCCGGGATCGGGTCGGGGACCACGATTTCGATGGCAGCGACTGCGTCCTCGACCATCTTGCTCACCATCGCGGGATCGACGGAGACGCCATCCTTACCAGGTGCTCCGGCAGCCCCGTCCTTCCCATTCTCCGGCTTCGGGATGAGAGCGACTTCGTCAGCCACCGCGCCCTTGATGAAGCCGAGGCACTGGTCGATGATGCGCTTGTAGTCGACTTCGGGAGCGACGAGCTTGACGGTCGCCTCGCCCACATGCCGGGCGATGGTCTCCTCGATGCGGTCGTAGTCGACCGACTCCGCGTCCTTGCCATCCTTCGGTTTTGGCAGTCCGGCGACTGCTTCTGTGACTTGAGCGCCGACGAGCTTTACGACTTCAGGCCCCAGTTGACCGACCAATGCTTCGACCGTAACCGAGGCTCCGGGTTCGCCCTTCTCCCCGTCCTTCGGCTTCGGGAGCGCCTCGATGGTCGCGAGGCAGAACTCCTTCATCGACGATTCGAGTCGGGTGACGTCGATGGGTTCGGGCTTCGGGAGCGCGGCGATAGCCTGCTCCGCAACCTGGCGCGCGGAAGTGATGATGGTCTCGGGCGAGGGGAGCGCAGCGACGGTGACCTCGACGCTCGCCTTCAACGAGCGCGCAGTGTTCGCCGCATCTTCCAACTCCTTGCGGAAGTCGAAGAGCGCCGCCTTGACTGCGTCCTGGATCGCAGCCTGAGTCTTCTCCCTGTCCGCGAGCGCCGCTTTGAGTTGCGCCTCAAGCGAAGCGCACCGCGTCTCGACTTCGAGGAGCCTGCGTGCGATGAATGTCTCGACCGAAGCGAAGAGGGCCTCGGTCAGTTCTTCGATGTTCATGCTGTCTCCGACGGGCGGGTCGAGTTCGCAAAGCGACGAATCAGTGATGCGATGAACTTCGCCGCCTGCGGATCAGTTGCCGGTGGAGTCGCTTGCGGCGGTCCATCGTTCGCAGGCGCGGGCGGGGGCGCGGGGTCGGGCTTCTTGAACGGGTCGTTCGCATCGCGCTCGGCGAGAGCCGCGAGCGAGTAGTTCTGTTGCTGAAGGTACGGGCTCTCGCCGCCCTTGACGGGAGGCAGGTTGTCCTCTTTGCGCGCCTCGTTGGGTGCGAAGTAACCAGCCGTAATCTTCTTGGCGTTGACATCGGCGCGCCCTGTGGGATCCATGCGAAGCAGTCCTCGCTCGACATCGAAGATGACTTCGGTGCCGCTACTCATGCCAAGCCCTTCGCTCAGCACGAGTTCGATGGATTCGACCAGCGGCTGGAGACACTGACCGTAGTAGTCCTGGTTCATCGCGCCGAGGTTCGAGAACTTCGGGTTCTCGCCGCCGGAGAGCTTGTACATCGGCACGTGGAAGCAGCGAGCGACGTCCTCGACCGTCCACTTCAACTGTTCGATCAATTGCGCGTCGACGGCGGGGATCGTGATCGCTTCGAACTTCAGCCCGTCGCCGCCAACGAAGAAGCGTCCCATGTTGCCCGCGGAGAAGTTCTTTTCGAACTCTTCCTTCAGCCGCTCGGCGGTTTCCTTCTTGATCGTGCCCGGGCTGTACAACTGACCGGAGGGACGCGACATGTTCTCGAAGAAGGTGGCGCTGTTGCGTTGAATGCGAATGCCCTGCGTCGCGCTGCTGCCGCAAGCGAAGATGGGCGAGACGCCAATCAGCGGGTGGAAGAGAGTGAGCCCCCGGTCGTGCAGCACATCGTCGGCGGAGAGCGTCATTTCCGTCCTGATCTGCGAGAGCTGATCCTCCTGCAGTTGGTACCAGACGCTCCCGTCTTCAGCGACGAGCGGCTTCACCTTGCGCGAGTCGAGCACGTACATGTTCACCACCATGCGTCGGGTCGGCTCCCGCTCCAGGTAGACGTACGTGTTCCCGTAAAGCAACTTCATGATGAGCCAGTAGGTGTAGAACTGGATCCGGTTCTGGTACGGGTTCGGTTTCTTGATCGGCTTCCAGAAGGGCGAGGAGGCCGACGCCAGGTTGCAGACTCCGGCTGCGTCTTCGACTCGGACTTCGGGAAGGAGCTTGCTGATGTCGTTGGCGATCAGCGACACGCAAGCAAAGACCGCAGAGAAGGCCAGCAGCTGTTCCTTGCGGTCGGCAACGACGTTCTTTTGCCAAGCACCAGCGAACGGCTCGAAGATAGAACCAAACCAGCCCCAAGTCGAATTGACGACGGGTGCAGTCATCGCCTTCTCGACTGCGCTCGACGTCTTCGTGATCTTGAACCCGAACGGTAGCTTCACTTCGCTGCCTCCGCTACTGCTTAGAAAAAGCCCCGCGCGTTTGCCGTCGCGCGGGGCCCCATCAACGCCGGCCCCTATTACAGGTGCAGGTTGTCGATGTACGTCACCGCAGCGGTACGACGACGCTGCCAGTTGATGACGCGCTCCAGGCGAATACCGATGAGGTTGTTCTGCCAAAGCGACGTCAGCGAGGTCGCGCCGCCCGACGGGGCGTCGTTCATTTCGATCGACGCTTGGTCGGAGGCATCGACTTCCAGG
>CAZEMX010000018.1:0-29348 GCA_964513415.1 uncultured Nitrososphaerota archaeon | reverse complement strand
CTGCAAGATATCTGTAAGGAAATTGAATCACTCCACCTAATTTAGTAAGTGCCATATCACCCTCTATCTAATAACAAATACATCATTCTCTTTATCCCCACAGCAATCAAGATACACTCTCGTAATTCCTGAGGCATCCAATGAAAACCCTACAAATGTTACTGCAGCTACAGCACTAGACGCGAACTGCGCATTTGAGATGGACTGCCCTACGAATGCATTAGCTGACGTTCCTGCGGACGAGCCTACTCCTTCCGAAGTAGCCAAACCTATAAAGTTGTTAGTAGAAACGCCTACAGACGCAAGATCTCCAGGAGCCTGCGCTACGCCTGTAAATGTCGCTGTCGATGTTCCAGAAGAACTTAAAACCCCTGTAGTATCCGCCGCTTGGAATGTAGCAGCTGCAGCACCTGCAGATGCGAGGGCACCCGAAGAAGTTGCCAACCCTACAAATCCATTGGTGGATGCTCCCGCGGATGCTAAGACACCTGTAACAGAAGATAACCCTGCAAAACTATTAGTGGAGACACCTGCGGATGCTAAGACACCTGTAGCAGAAGATACTCCTGCGAAACTATTAGTAGAGACACCTGCGGATGCTAAAACAGCCGGAGCCTGCGCCACCCCAGCGAAACTATTGGTAGAGACACCTGCGGATGCTAAAACAGCCGGAGCCTGCGCCACCCCTGTGAATGTAGCAGTGGCTACGCCAGAAGAACTCAGTACACCATCAGATGCCGGAGGAGGTGATGTGAAATTAGTAGTCGCACTCGCTACAGAAGAAAACACCCCCTTCTGGTCCGTGCCAAATACATAATTCCTAAACGCCCCTACACTAGTTATCTCCCCAGCAAGATACGCATCGCCTCGGATTGCAGATACTTTAGTAACTGCGGTAGCCTGAAGATCCTTCTGAGGACTTACGAGTAGCTTGCCTCTACTTGTAAGAGCCATTTACTATCCTTGTGTGAATGTTACAGATCCAATCATCTGCGCTGCCGTAGACTGCCCTACCAAGAAAAACGGGACACTACCATCGTATACTGGGAGCAATCCAGAGTCCACAATATCTGAGTCAGCGCTAAAATTGTTCCTTATGATCATAGAGCTTAGCAATCTGTACGCCACTAAATGCATCGTACCGCTAGTCCATGTTGCAGACAACGTCAAACTCTGCACAGACCTGACTCCAGTGTCCCCTGCTTGGAGACCTATGGGAATAAACCCCCCTGCAACAAGCGATGCTATCGTTGCCGGTATGTTAGTCGCAATCCTGCCCGCAGTGCCTGCCTGATTCGTATACGATACAGTTATCGTTGGAGTCCCTGCACCTGTGGCAGTACTTATTTCTACGCCGAGCAAAACTCCTTCGCCATCAGTAGTCTGGTTTTTATCCCTTGCTGGGAATGTAACAGAGTTAACTGTTTGCGCCGAAGTTAATGTTATTGTGAACCCACTGTTGTGCCACAATCGATCGCACAGAAGTACAAAAGACCCTGCACCAGCAGAATTCCTGAATCTCATGTTCTGAAGATATGTCTGGTTCGACGATGGTGGTATTTCTAATTGCCCAGTAGTAGGCGATGATAGCGCCGCTCCTGCTAGCCCAGGTGTAGGAGCTGATGCCGCTGCTGGGTATCCTGCTAAATACCAGCTAGACGCCAGTCTGCCTGAAGTTATACCAGATGTTCCAAACGCTCCGCTCTTTGCGAATACTTTAGGTGGTAATGCTGTGCCTGCGAAGATCCCGTCAAGTGTAGTTATTGTCACTGCTACCTCCTAGAGAACCCAACAGAACCTATTAATTGAGACGATGTAGTCGTAGATGGAATAAACATCAGAAATGGTACAGTGTTATCCCAACACCGCTTAAGTCCGCCAGTAAGAAGGTTCACACCATCCGGAACCCCTGACGCCGGTAAGTCTATCTGCTCAAGTATTCTAAATGCTACTAAATGAATAGTCCCAGAAGTCATCGTGGCAGATGACTGATACGTCTGTATTGATCTAACCCCTGTATCCCCCGCAGCAAGCGCAAATACATGCATCGTACCTACCACTGCACTAGCGCCCACTGGCGAAATAACTGTATTCGCCGTTTTTCCCGCAGTACCCGCCTGATTCGTGTACCCAAGCGTAAGTGTCGGAGTACCCACACCCATAGCAGCAGACACTTCCACTGCCACTAAAACACCTTCACCATTTGTACTTTCATTCTCATCTCTCGCAGGCCAAGTCGCCGAATTGACTGTCTGCGAGGTTGTCAACGTTACAGATAGCCCACTGTTATGCCACAATCGGTCGCATAACAACAAAGACCCAGCCTGACCTGCAGCTAATCCATGAAACTTGGCAAGATGTATCGTTTCACCACCCACTGCTGCAGGGAATGTTATTTGCCCTGAATAACTAGTTAACGCAGCCCCAGCCACTCCGGGTGTTGGCGCAACCGCTGGCCCAGGAACTCCTGCAGTATAGAAAGGAGTCCACGCACGTCCTGCCGCTAACGTACTTGACGCTGCTTTCTGAAAATATTCAAAACTTGATGTCCCAAGAACAGCGTCATCAAAAGAAGCTATTGTCATATCACCTCAGCAAATCGTTCTTAATCAATGCACTTCTACACTCTGTGTACAAGTGAGTTACATAAGCTGCATCGTACATTGCTCCCCAAAGATCTTCCTCAATCTGCACAGGAAGTCGTACCGTTCCTGGTTCCTCAAGTCTGGGAATTCCGATACCGGCAGCGTTATTCTTGGAGGTTCCTCGATCATCACAGACTTTTGCTGTGACGCGCAACCCACCAGGCTTGCCGCGAACAGCAGTGTACTTAGTCTCCAATATCTCATATTGTCTATTCTTTTCGTTTAAAAGACTGGCCGAAGCCTCTTCTTTAAGTTCGTGAAAGCGCTTAAGGTCTTCCAGTGCAGCATCCCTGGCCTCAAGCGCCTTCTGAGTAAATACTCGCTCTTTAGCTAGCCAGCTGCGCTCTTCTACAGCACCGCCTATCTTGAATGCAGCGACCCCATACCCAAGAATCAGTATTGCCGAGATTCCGAAACTAACCAGACTACCCATCATTAGTCCTCGGTTACTGTAGACGCTGTTGTGACAACAGGCGCAATCCCATTACCGCAAACAATGTTAGGAGTTAGTGTGCCTTTATAAAGCAACTTACCAGCACCTGATGACAACGTTCCTATGCCTACGTGAGTCGCTGTTCCAGATCCGCCAGTACCTGTTGGGAACGTAATGTTAGCAACAGGACTAACACTGTTAGCAGTAACTGTCCAGCCACCAGATGTACGAGCGACCGCCACTCGCGCATACGATGTATATGCAATCTCACTAGTCGTTTGATCGCCTGCCTCTCCAGGATCTGCTGTGTGTAAACTCACATACAAGTCAGTCAGAGGCGATGTTGCTGCGTTATCCGCAATATTGGCAATTGCAGTTGCGTTGAACACCAACTTAAGAAAATCATTTTCAAACGTATTACCTTTAGACATAACTCAACTCCTATTAATTAAGTGATAGAAATACTACCATATGCGACTTGAACAATCCTGCCAGTCGTCAGCGTAACTTCCAGATCGTAATAACCGATATTCCAAGTCAACGCTGCCGTTTGAAGCGTAGCAGTAATTGCTTTCGTAGTATCGTCTAATAGCAAACCAGAAGAAGGGGAACTGGTCAGTGTTGCTAAAACAGTGCCAGTCTCAGGAGCATCTCGGATATATAACGACGCTACAGCTCCTGCCAAACTAACCGGATTCTGATAAACAAGAAATCCTCCCGAAGTGTATGCATCGAAGTCGGCGGAATTGACTTCATCAAACTGCACATTATTTGCATCAATTACAGATACTCTTTTCCACTCAGCCGCCCCTGGAGGATACCCTTCCGCATTGGCTTGAAGCATACCTCGCGCAGACACGACTGCAGCTCTCCAGTTATTTACCATTCCATGTCCAGTAGCAGTAACAACCATTGGAGCTGCTTGTGAAATTGCACTTATTGCTTTACTTGTAAGCGTCCCATCACTCCAGAAAAACCGTTTCTGGAACGTCTCTCCTTTCTTGACGCAGAAATCAACCGTCTCAGCGCACCCGCAACTCATCGCTCAACCTCTCTCTTAAATTAGTCGTCGTATTACCTTGAAGCATCTGGAGCAGTCTGCCCATATCCCTTGAATCCGTCATAACTCCAGTGCCAGATAAAACCGCTGTTTCTGTACGTTTGAGTCGTTGTTTTAGGATTCTATCAGGATCGAATGTACCTTTGTCGGGATTATTCAATTGAAATTCAGCCATTTCCGCACCAATCTTCTGAACAGTTTCCAAATCTCCCTTCTCAAGCGCATCGGCCATTTTTCTACTCAATTCTGATTTACGATTGTCTAGTATCTTGTCTATAGTCGTAAATGATCTGGTGTTCCGCTGCAGCTCCGTTTTGACATTCGGAGTTATGTTCAGCGCCTGTAAGAATACATCCCATCCATTCGGTTTGATCGGTAAAGAAGAACCCTTTAATGTCGTAAATCCATTAATTGCCAAATCAGGTGCCTTGACGAATCCTTGGAACGCAGAAGGCATCATCATTACCATGCCTTTAAACAGATCTCCGTCAATAACCTTCTCAGCACCTTGCACTATATTTGCAGCGGCTCCAATCGACGGCCCTAGCATAGCTAATGCTCCTGACTCTAACTTATCTGATAAATCTCTACGATCAGATAAGAACTGAGAGAACGGAACTATATCGGCCAGAGATAGCCGTGTACTGAACGTACCGCCAGTTGCTTTATCTATAGCCCCATGCGCCAGTATATTCGCGGCGTCATTGCCGATCATACCTGATAACATACTTATGAAATCAGCCCTAAAATCTTTCGGGTCATCGTCGCTACCAGCAAGACCGCCATACGCCCACCCTAACAAACTAACACCAGGCAATCCCATCGCACCTGCCATTAGTATTACAGTGGCGGTAAGACCTGCCAGAGCCTTTCTTGCCTCGGCTTTTTCTACACTAGAGTTAGAAAATGATTGAGTAACTAGACTGCTCAACAGTTGCAGCATTTGCATATTGAATTGCATGAACCCAGTAAACAACGGAGTAAGCTCTCCAAACATACCTTTCTTAGAGAATGCAATTGATCTGTTCTCTGGATCGTAATTGAACTGCGTATTTACAATAGACTGCATCCCGTAGGTAATAGCTCTATTGGTTATTTCATCCTGAGTGAGTCCGCTATTTTTTAACTTTTCTGCTTCAAGATTAAACGCGGTAAGACCTACCGATATTCTGTTCAGAGCCTCAGAAAAGTGAGACGCAGCCCCAAACGTCTTGGCCACCGTATTCCACCCTTCTGCCTCACCTCGCTCGATTCTTCCTAGCCCGTGCGCTTGCGTAAATTCTAAGTTACCGGAATCGATAAATGCGTGCATCGCTTTACGCTCACCAGGATTCAAATCTGCGCGATCAATCGCGATATGAGCATCAAGTATACCCTTCCAACTTTTAGCGTCATCCCAGCCCTTATTAATTGATTCCTTAAGGATAGATGCTGCTTTCTTGCTGGACTTAAACATTTCGCTAAGCGTTTTAGTGAACCCGTGTCTACCTCCAATAACAGGGAGACCCACCTGCATTGGTTGTAATAAGTTGGTTAAGATGTAAGGCACGCTGCTTGCTAAGAACATTGAATACCCTAACGAAGATAGTCTGTCCAACGCCGGAGTATCCAAAGGCTGCATAGAGTTATCCAACCTACGCTTGAGATGGTTAAACACGTCATTAGCAAGCGCGATCCTGCGAACGTCCTGAGTCGTGTCTACCTTAAGCTTGTTAAGCTCAAACCTCATGTCCTTTATTGCTTCCATTATTTCAGGACGCACTGTATTGTGAGCCACAAGATAAGCTGTAGCAGACGCTTTCTTTACAAAGCTCCTGCGCATATCAGCATCATACCCAGGAACTCCCTTACGTCTGGCCAACTGCTTGCCACCTGATACTTCGGGCATCATCTCCACGAATATCCTGCGGATCAGCTCTTTAGTATCCCTCTTCTGATCCTCTGCAATCCTGGTATCGGCATCCACCCTGGTAAGCATGCTCTGAATAAAAGATGGAGAGTCGCTATCTAACGCGTTAAGATTTTCCTCTACCTTACCTACCTCAAGACCATCAATAGCGCCAGAATCCTGCAATTTACGAAGTAGTGATGTTTGAGTAGTCCACTGTGACTCTTGCTCAAACCTATTCATTATTGAGCTTCCTGCCTGATACTCGAATGCATTAAATTGATTCGACGCATCCATTGCAGCTTGTACTGCTATAGGATCGTTTACCTTGTACCGCACAAAGAAATCTCCGTACCGACCCAGATGGAAATACGGACCTCTCAGTTTAGCAGCCCTAAATTCCCGCATAGATGTAAGCGCATTGGCTGCGTCAGAGCCTTCGTTCTGGCTCATCCAGTCTTCTGCTGCGGCTATATCATCATAAAAGCTCTTGCGATCCACAGCATCCTCGCTCATTGCTTTAAGTGGATCCAATCTACTCCAAATCTCCTGCGGAGCCTCAAACGTAAACGCTAGCGTACGCAACAACGACGCATACGACATATCGAAATCACGTCTGGTATGCTCTTGCAGCTTGTCGTAAACCTCGGCTACACCTTTCTTATCGTACAAAGACTTGAGATTGTTATAGGCTTGCTTGTCTTTTGCCGTCAGCCAAGGCTGCTCTTCGAAAGGTCTATTTGGATAAATTCCCAACCTAGTTGATTCACCCATCAGTTGGTAAAGCGCTTTCTGTGACTGAGGATTGTCAGACAGCGTATCTATACTCTTAACATTAAGAGACACGTCTTTATTCATCTTAGATACCATCGCACTTGTTCTGCCAAGCGCAGACTGCCAGTTAGCCATCAACCTCTGAAGGTTGCCTCCAAGTATTCTGCCATAGAATTCGGATATATGACTTCCTGTAGAGAAGTACATATTAGCCTTATGCATGAATCCGGTTACTGATGGAATACGAGATTCCACAAACTCTTTAGCGTCACTGAGCAACCCATCAACCCTGTCCATTGCCTGAGCAGGTCCGTCATTGAATCTAAGACTGGTACGAATATCCTCTACCTTTCTAGGTACTCTATCTCCAACAACTTCCACATCTGCCTCAAGACCTACAGATTGTGCTCCTGCTACCAGCTCTTCTACCTGACGATCGGTAAGTTTGACAGGACGATCAAATACTCTCGCAATCCAATTGTTTATGTAGCTAACAACCTTATCCCACAACTTAAGATTGCGGACTCTGCCTTCCCTAGCCATGTCAGCTAACACTTCTTCTGTAGCTTCAGCCTTAGACAGTCCTCCAGATTTCATACGAGCGTCCACATCCTGCTTAACCTTAGCATTCGCAGAATAGACCTGATCCATCGCATTTGATAACTTGTTACCGAATACCTTCCTCAGACCTCTATGCACAGCTTCGTGCAGTGCCACAAACGTAGCTTCTTGTATATTGGATATATTGCTCGCGATCACATAGATGGAGTCTGTCGCAGCACTCGTGCCTGGTATGTACACACCTCTAGCAGTGCCCTCTAATCCCTTACTTTCAAGATACTTCCTAGCTCTTGGTGGTAGCGATTTAATGCTACTTACTACATTAATCTTTATGCTTCCAGCAGGTAACTTTCCAGCTAATTGCTTGCGGATACTTTCAGCAGACACAGTTTTGCCCTTTGTTCTAATATCGCTACTAGGCGATGCTTTAACGTCAGGAATGTCTGTAATCTTAGTATTTACTGCTTGTTTTGCGCTATTAGAGAAGTATGCATCAAGTACGGAATCTACCTCATCCAGGAACTCCTTATCGACCTTGTTAAACTCTCTGTCTATTTCTGACAAAAATACGTCAGCATCAACAGCGTCATTAACAACCACACCTCTACGAATAGAATCTTCTGCAGCTTCAATATTCCGTCTGCGCTGTTCTTCCTCAGATAGCTTTTTGACTGCAGCAGCTTTCTCTCTGACCGGAGCAGCATCTCTAATAGCGCTTAATGTCTTACTATTTGACCAGCCTTTAGCAGCCCCTATCCTAAGATACTTCTCTACAATCTCTGGATGACGCTCAGAAAGCTGCATGAATTCCTTGGTTTCTTCATCTGTAAGAGCATCCTCAGCGGTTTCTGTTGCAGCAACTTCTCTCACAACGTCATCAATTGATGCTGCTTCCAATATTCTTTCTTCTACTGTTTTAGGACGATCTAACTTACTAGCACGAGTAAATTCAGACTTACCTTCTTGGATTACTGGAGGCTCTGCAGTACTGACTCCTGCGACTTCAGGTCTAGACTCTGGCAGACTGGAGCTACTAATTGCCAAACCAGGTAACTTATCCTGAGCTACTTGTTCCTGAACCACAGTCTGCACTGGTATAGGAATATCCTTTGCCCTATCAAAGCCTCTAACAACGCTGTTAAACTCAGGCAGCTTAAACCCGGATGGTTGCTGAGCTACTTCACTCGCAGGCTCTTGTAACTCTGCAGGAGCTGCAACTTCCTCAACTGCTTGCGCACTCGTAACTTCTTGATCAACTGCAGGTTCCGCAGCAACTTCAGTCGTACTGGCACTGGGTGTCTCCTCATTAATTTTAGCGACTCCTGGAGTCAGGTCATCTGCTTCCAACTCGTTACGCTGAATTACTTCTGGTGCCACTTGAGCTTGTTCGGTCGCAGGTGCCTGCTGCGTTTGCAGCTCATCCAATCGACGTCTGTATTCTGTAAGCGTATCTTGTATTGCTCCTGATTTAGAACGAGCGTACTTCTCTTGAATAGCTTCTAATATCGTTATCTTATCTTGAACGCTATCCACCCCAGAGAATGCTCTGATGATGTCTTTTCTAAGATTCTTAGGTACTGTAGCCCCTATAGTAGCCCCTATAGACTCTAATTCTCTTGCCGTATTAAACCGATCTGTTTCTGGGCTTTTAACCCCTGCAGCAGCATCTCTGGCAATCTGGATGTTATCCCTAAGCCTTTCTGAATTAACGCCTTTGTATTGAATGTTTAAATTCTTGGCTTCTTCTACGAGATCGACTCGGCCCATCTCGTTTAACGGTCTAACTGCCTGGTTACCATTAAGCGCATCTACCGTAGCCTGATTCTTAGCTGCCTGTATTGTATTCTCGATAGCAACTTCTTTCTCAGCAGCTACCTCAATCTCACTCCTTAACCTATCCTCTTGAGCACCAGGAGATGCTGGCACATCGGCAGGTTTCGCAGCTTCTGTCTGAAGTTTCTTCTCTATATCTTGCACAGTACTTACAGACTCCTCTGCCTTCTGTAACTTATCGGCAGACATCTTGTTAAGTCTTCCTTGAACCGCTCCAATGGATGCACCTAAAGAAGACCCTATTAACGCTCCCTCAGCAGAAGATAGCGCAGCATTCTTCAATAAATTATCGAGCTTGGCCGCTGAAGAATCTGTGAATTTCGATGTAGTTACATCACCTGCAATAGACTCAAAGAACGATTGAGCTGCTTCTTGAACAGCCTCACGTCTTGCACCTTTAGCAGCCCCGCTAATAATACCTACAGCCTTCTCTGCTCCATCCCCAAACACCCCACCTGCCGCACCTTTTGATAACCTTCCAGCAAGAACTGAACCAGCTATCGTAGCCATTGCAGAACTCACACCACCTGTCGGCAATGCCTGTGCCTTGGTAGATGCTCGAGCAATTGCATCTCTAACCGCTTCTGGTTTATCGGCGTGTTGTGCGTACGCTGCTTGATACGTCTTTGATGTCTCTAATAATTTCTGGCTAGACGCCGCGTCAATCTCCGATGCCTGACGACTCGCACCAGAAGGAGCAGTGACTAAAGCCTCTCCAGCGCCAAATGCAACACCCCTCGATACTGCTGGAAGTGCTGATCGTATCAGCCCTCCGGCCACACCACCTGCTAATGTGCCTGGAGCAAACTGAGCCGACTTGCCCAACACAAACTTACCTACACCTACATCGCCCTTAAACACATCTTCGATACCGGAGCTGAATACCCTCTTGCCTTCCTTAGAGAGCGTAGGCACTATATCTTGCTGAATTATGTTTTCCTGTTTCTGACGAAATGCTTGACCTGCCTGCATTGTCTGAGGCCTGCCAGTCGCGGCTCCTATACCCTCTGGAATGGCTCCTAAACTGCCAACAAACTGACGAGCACCTATGTTAGCAAACTTGGGGAGATCGCTTACAAAGCTGCTACCGCCTCCAGATTTTAACGAATCCAGGTACTTCCTGTTAGCATCATTCAGAGCCACTTATCACTCTCCTAAAAAACTCTCTATCATTTTAATCTGCATTGCTCGTTTTAAAGCCAGTGACTTATCATCCTCACTTGCCTCAGAATCAGATAATATCTCAGAGATGCTCTTACGCTCTTCATCAAATGGACTCTTAGCTTTTTTAGATTTACCTGATAGCGCTGATTTTAACCTTCCTAGATTTTCTGCCTGATTGATTGCTTCCTCTGCCTGTGCTGGATCTCCACTAAGAACTTGGTTTGCCAACACACCTTGTAACTGGTTTAGTGTCATCGGCTTATTGTTAGCTGCAGCAAATCTTCCAGCTAAATTCATTGCCGCCACATCTCTCTGAGCGTCCGTTTTAAGCTCTGACGACGCAACTCCAGGCTGACCAAAAGCTCTACCAGACCTTTCTCTGCCAATCTCTGCTCCAGGCTCTAAGGATACCTCAACACCATTTCCAAGAAATGCAGATCTTTGTAATCCTCTTATAACTTCAACTGCTCCTGGTCTACTCAGTAAATTTGCATTCTCTGCGATCCTTCTATTCGCGATCCCCAGAAGTGAATTGCCGCCAACCTGAGCAGGCCCAGAGGCAAATCCAGACGACCTACTCCCAGATGCCGGAACAGTACTCCTAAGAGCCGCTAACTGACTCTGAATAGAATCATCGCTTTCCTGTACAGTCTGCGGAACTTGTTTCTCTTGTGCCACTTGAGCATCAGGCAGTTGATCTGGAGTCTCTGCAAGTAATTGATTCGCTCCTGCTTTACCCGCAAAGCTACCTAAAATAGCTCCACCTAACATCAGTGGAATCTTGAGCTGTGGTGGCAATGGCAGTCTGGAAACAGTTGTTATTCCCTTAGCTACTTTCGGCAGCAACGATGCTCCTACGATACCTCCACCGATCTCTCCTGTGGCAGTAACCCCTGCATCTATCTTCTGCGTCCTAGTAGCGTTCTTGTCTGCAATGGTCTGAGCCGCCGGAATAGCCGGAGCCAGTATAGCCGCAGGCACTACCGCTCTCCCAGAAAGAGATGCTACCTTCTTCGCCCCGCTAGGAATCGCCCCTGATATTTTCTGAGTTAGTGATTTCTTATCTCCGAGCATGGTCTCGAATGCGGGTTTACTCCCTAAGAATTTATCAAACGAAGCGGGATTAAGAACTCTTTCTGGTTTAGGGCCTACAAATCCTTTAGGTTTGTTTGCGTCCGGCAACTGAATTATCTTAGCCTGCTCGTTGATTATATTCCTGGGGATTCTTCTAGCCACTTCAGGAGCAGCCGTCTTAGGCTCGTTTATAGTGATATTCATAAGCCTCTTTTCAGGAGATGCCAATAACTTCTGATTCTTAAGCAAATCTTCTATAGTAGTAGCCATTATTACCTCGAATTGTAGTTGTAGTTAACGTTAAGATTGTCACTAGCAATGCTTTGAGTAACCGTAGATACGCTAGTACTGGTACTTGTAGAATTACTTTGCTGAACTCCAAACTGATCACTAGAACTAAGGCTCGCACTAACGTTCCTAGCTGACAGCGCCGCTGCCGCTAACTGACCTGACAATTGCCCAGCAGCTCTAAGTGATTGCTGAGCCGTTTCATGTGCTGCTATGGCCATCCTGATATTCTGATCAATCGCTTTCAGCGATAACTCAGCCTGAGCTACGGATGCGTCTGTAACAGACTTAAGTATTTCTGTCTGCGATCTGGCTATATCGCTTTTTGCACTCTCCGTAGCAGCATAAGCATCAACCCTTGTTTTATATACATCTGCCAGTGCGTTTATCCTTGAGCTTTCCGCTTGAATCGCGGCCAAATACCCTTGAGTCTTTTGCTTGTACACCTCTAACGGAAACTCTTGATTCTGCTTGAACTCTAGCTCACTCGACCCTAACGTAGCCTTAACCAACGAATCAAAAGCTTCTGCACGACTCTTGAATGCTTGAGTCTTAGCAACATACATGTCCACCTTAGTAGATTCAGCTCTTACTCTAGTAGCGTATCCTTCAAACTCTGCAGTCTTCGCCTTAACTAAGGACTCGTACCCAGCGATCTGAGATCTAAATAACTCAACTTTAACGCCATCAGCTTCAATAACCGCCTTAGCAGCATCCACTTGAGACCGGTAAATATCTGCCACAACCTTTATAGCATCTAACTGCGCTACGTAAGTTCTTACCTGACTCTCATTAAGCTGAGCGACCAGTTTCTGCCCTTCTAACTCACTCTTATAAATCTCTAACCTAGCAAGTTCTGCCTGAAGCTGTGTTCTAAACACCTCTGCTTTAGCCTGAAACGCCTGCACATCAGCTTGGAATAGCGACACTTTTGCATTAAATAAATCAATGTAAGATTGGAATGTAAACTTTGCCGCATCCAGCGATCTAGCCTGAGCAAGATTAAATGAGTCAATTAACTTACCTTCAAGCTGAATTGCTGCTGTTAACGTGAATCTGAAGTTCTCAACCTGCATCTCTGATTGGCGGATCATGATATCCCTAGAGATACTTGATTCCTTCATCATCTGCTCTTGCAATGCAGTTTGAACAATACGCACTAACGTACCTGACGGCAGTTGAAATCCTCTAGCTGCAAATGACGCTGCTGCATCTTCAATCACTCCTTGAGTAATCCTAGTTTCTCTATCTCTAGCCCTATTCCATATAGCCTCTTCAGCTTCTGGAGAAAGCGCCTGAGACTGTCCTGCTATTACGTCTAGAAGCTTTGCTCTTGAGCTATCTAAAAGGGTCGATGCATATGTAACATCATTCCACGCAAATTCTACCGATGGAGCTAGAGGCAGATCACCAACCGATTCCGAAAAGAACGGTATGTCGATCGACGGAACCGCAGGCAAATTAAGCCCCTGCAGTGTAGGTACTTGTGGCAACGTGTACGCCGGAGAATCTGGAAGCACTAAATTGCTTAAAGCAGGTTCTGCTGGCAGTGATGCGTTCAGCGATGCTGGTACTGGTACATTGGCTATAATTGGAGCTACTTCATTGAACTCAGGCACGCTGGGCAATGAAATACTGCTAACCCTTCCCAATGATGGGACCTCTGGAGCTGACGGAAATGACGCCTCTATGTCTGCAGGTTCCGTGGGAGGATCTCCTACAACCGGAAGACTAGCTTCTGGAATAGGTATGATTGGAGCAGTAATCGTAGGAATTTCCACATGAAAGCTACCTAACTGCTCAATAACTTGAAGCGCCCTATCCTGAGCCTCTTCCGCAAACGCTCCTGCATCATCTAATGCTTCTGCAACAACAGCGCTTTTCTTATCGCCAGCATCTAAGAAATCATTGTATAGCGTTGAACCAGCCCCGAATGTACCTGTACCCATAAGAACTCCTAAATTTTATTTCCCAGCAGCCCAAAATTTTTCCAGCACTTCGTAGTAACCAAATGTCTCAGGTCCGGTGAAAACAGTTATCCCAGATTCAAGAAAAGGATACGAACTATCCGAACTCGTAATATCCAAGATGTCACCTGATAAAGAAGAATCTACCACAACTGTAATCGACGTTGTTCTGTAATAAAAAGGTGGGCCTTCCGCTTTAGTTTGTGTTGTAGTTACAAAACTTAAATAAAAAAAATCTGTAAGCACGCTATCATAGTTAGGATCAAACTCATCAGATACATCCAATGACCCATAGGCACACGCCACTCCTGCACTTCCAATCTTTACTGCACCAGACCCAGGCAATCGCTTTACTGTTGCTGCTATTGTTCTTCCAGTTTTAGGTGAGTAGAAAGATACCCTAACCCCCTCAGCCACACCGTCAATATCCACTAGAAAGCTACTCTCATTTGACGATCCCAGGTTCATAAACGTAGTAACGCCAATAGAATTCCCACAGGGTTCTGGAAAAGCCGCTGCGCATTCTGCTGTACACAACCTATTCGCGTTTATAGAAACACTTTGACTTACCACATCCAAAGGCAATGCCGCCCACTGCCTTTTTATCGTAGTACCTATAGGATCCGTGCACCTATCGTTAAGAGGAGGCATACCTGTAAACGGACCTGTAAACTCATAGAATCTTCTAGGATCGCTATAATCAACGGTAGCATCTACCTCAAAAAACCCCTCTACTAAGAAAGGCTTGCCATCATTATTCTCAGGTTCTACCACACTTAAATAACTTTTATTTTTGGCCTTAATTATCTCATGATCCAGAAACCCAGTTAACCCTCCTTCCCACCAATTACTACCGTGCGGGTTAGGCCCGTATGCATACACATTATTTGTATTACCTGAAGCGCCTACTTCATTCTCCCAATACCAATCCTCCTTACCTCCTCCATCCTCTGATTCCCAGAAGAATCCTTTAGGCATTATCAGTCTTGTAGCTGCAGACACTTCTCCTATCGTAAACACTCTACTCACGTATAAGTGCCCCAACACCATAACAACCTCAAACTCTACAGGAGTCACTACCAGACAATCCGCACCTACAGCACACACCTTAACATCGTACAGTCCTTGAGGAGGTGTTCCAGAACTGGTTATAATAACATCCCAGAATGTATCTCCTTCAGTAACTCCTTCTCTAACAACCCAGTTATTAGTCTTCAATATGCCTATAGGGAATTGTTTAGGATCCTCATAGTGAGGCCTAGTTACATATCCTCCCAGAAAAAACTGCTCGGCATCTTCAAGATCTATACCCAACAGTGAATTTCTGTTAGATACCACTAATCTCTCATCTGAATCATCATTCTTCCTGTCAGGAACCCACAAGCACAAATGAGGCACTACATGTCTCTTCCCATAGTGCTCTTCTGATTCTACCGTCATGTACCCAGACTTAGGCCTTACTGGGAGACCTCCAGAAACCCTTCTAACGGCTACAAAAAAGTCTTTACTCAGCGTAGGATTAAATTCCGGCTCTTCATCTTTCTGCTCTTTCCTCGATACCCTTTTTACAGTAGCTATAACAGCTACATCAACACCGTCATTGGTATATACCGTTATTCTTGTGCCATCACTAAGATCTACGCCATGCCTAAAGAAACCACCTGGCTGACCAGCAGCTACTCGATCATACACGCCATAATACTGCTTAGTTGCAGCTAATAACTTCCTTGCGTGATAGATGTACCCCTTAGCCGCTTCAGAATCATTAAGAAACGTGAAGTTTATTGGACCTGTCTCTACAGGAATGTTAAGTGAGAGGAAATCATCAATCACCTAATCCTCCGTGGGAGCATGTCGATTTCTAAAGTCATTTGATCTACTTTAAATCTACCTTCCAAACTCCACTGCCAATTACGCGAGTAAACCCCTCTACCTGTTAAATACTTAAGAACCCTCACTGTTTCATTAGCTTGGCTTACTCTATACTTTCTTTCTTCTCCATCCTCTGTGATCAAAGAAAGTATCAGACCACTACTCATCGTCCCGTGAATGTATGCATTGGAAATTCTTTTGTACTGAGTACTACTCACATCCGTTATGCCACTTTTCATTCTGGAGACTATGGCGTCACCATTGTCAGTATCCCCTACAAACGCAAATATTCCGTCCTCTGACGCCATAAGCGTCATATTGTTGAAGTTACACAGACTGTTATATCCAAAGTTAGTGTATGTACTAGCAGCATTTATTCTTGTGTTCAGAGATAGAGAGCTAAATACAGGCACTACAGAAGCTACTTCCCCAAAACCATCTACCGCCAATGGGTAAATAGATACTCCTGCAGAACCAACAATCTTAGCGACACCTGCCCCATCTACATCAATAGCAGGTATCTGTATCGAAGCAGCTCCAACCCTACCAATTATTCCGTTAGCATTTACATGCAGTGATTTAAGGCTTATTGCCCCTATCCCTTCAGATTCTGCTATACCTTGCCCAGTAGCAAAAACTGAATAAAGCCTTACAACTCCTCGTCCTATTATCTGAGTAAGTCCTGACCCAACAACGCTGACAGGCTGAGAATCTATTACAGCATCACCTACCTGACCTACCTGGCCATTTGATTCTACAGTGATAGAAGCTAATTCTAATAAATTCTCATGCGAATTAGCCCATACCGTGAGATTATTAAGAGCTACATTACCTCTACCTACTCTACCAGTAATTCCTTGACCTAAAACATATACTGCTGGTGTAGCCGTGTCATCATCTAATGACATCCCTACAGACCCAGAAACACCTTGAGCCGATACCTCAATAGACCCTAATACAACAGATACACCTTGACCACCACCATCGCACGATATTGGGCCTAACGAAATAGATCCATCCCCAACTTGACCTGTAGATCCTAGTCCAGATACAGTTAACGCGAAGAAAAATCCATCATCTGGATTAGTCTCCGCTACCAGTTCTGTAAGCCCTCCTCCAAGAACCGTAATCCCTGAAAAAAGCTCAAATGATGCGTCACCTGCCATAATTAACTAGCTGGAACTGTTATATCAAATGTAGTTATTGTCTGTGTTCCACTAAGAGTGAACGTAGTGCTACTAAAGTTTAGCTGCTGACCACTTGTACTTATGGCACCATCTAAGCGAATCTGAACTCCAGAACTATCTAAAGCCCCAGAATCCGCTATCGGTCCGACAAATCTAAACCAACCTGCAGTACCGTTAGCAACCGCTGTACCTGACCACACCTGAGATGCTAATTTAGACAAGACACCCGCAGCACTCTGCCCAAACTTAAGTCCGTTAACAGAGCTTACACCACCAGACATGTTTGTATCCGTCTTCGTAATTGTTGTAGTCGTAGAAGCAACTACAAGACCGTTAGCCTCACTGCCTGTACCTCTACGAGCTGTAATCGTAATGACAGCTCCTACAGATGATGCGGTGTAATCTGGATTAGACTGACTCGCATTAATAGCAGTAACCACATCAGCCGCTGTTTGCGTCAACGATGTATTAAACGGAACTGATGCGTCCAATAAAGCAATCCCGTCAACCGTTAGACTATTAACAGAACCAGATGCTCCACCTGTAAGCTCAACAGAACCTGTAGCTGCTACTTCATTGGTGTGTGCGCCTGAATTATCTGTAAACGTGCACAATAACGTTCCTGTAGGAGCTGCGTCCGCCGTTGTTGGCTGAGATCCTGAATATACCAGTATCTTCCCCCCATGGAGCGCATCCTTCAGGCTGCCCGATTCTGATAGAAAATTTCTTAATCCTGTACTTATTCTTGCTGTCATAATTGCTCCTTAGTTGGTTTGTTGCACTACTAAATATTGATGCTTTACTTCAGTATCGACAAAAGTAGCGGCTGCCCGACTACCTCCAGAAAATCTATACCTATCGTACGTAAAATTAAACAATTCTCCATTAGGCAGTCCGGCCATAATGCTGTCATTCGTTGTAAAAATGACAATGTTTAAACCAGATAAGTCCTTGCGACCTGTTACTTTCATACCATCAGCGTACACTGCCGATCCTGGGATAACTGGAGACTCTCTAACAAGAGTAGACTCAAAATCCTTGTAATCCTTACCTCTAAGAAACGTAACCCCTTTCTCAGTACCAACAAATATACCGTCTTCTACCGCCCTAAGCATAGTTATGCTTGAACCGTCTACAGATATAAAGTCCAACATATCAACATGCTCATACCCAAAAGGAATGGTAGCAAATATGCTAGACCCAACAGACATATAAATACGACCGTTAAAGTACGTTATATCACTACAGGGAATTGGTTTTTCTAGGTATCTGAATCTTAGCGGAGTACTCTTAAGAAGACTTGAAGTTACATCAAACGCACCTGTTAGCGCAGGAACACTCCCTACCTTGAATAGCTGTTCTCCGTTAGCATCTGATATGTAAAGATTTACACTGACCACATTTGCAGGGACTGCAGATGCACTCCAAAACACTCTAAACCCATCTCCACCCGCAGAATCCATAAGAACCGGCATAACTGAGCCACTTTCTAGCCCATCATCTCGCTCATATGTAATGGCTATTTGATACCTTCCAGCAAACAAACTACCAGATATACTACTTACCGACCTTATTACCGGAGCGTCCAACCCCCAGCTTCTATTGACGCCATTTTGCACTATGCCTGAGTTTCTAATACCGTCAGACCAATAAATCTTATTATCCAACGATAGATAGCAGATATCATTTCTGGCGACATCAGCTAACTCAGTAAGCACGAATGCACTGGAGAGATTCTTTAACTTCCTGTTCTGAACGACAAGAGCCGTAATGCCGTCAGACCACAAAGAATGAAACTCTCCAGATACCTTCAATTCAGCTCCGTCTCTACTTACCGCATAACCAGTATCGTCGAAGTCCACATTAGTGGCTTCTACCAGATCTGCAGGTTGTATCTCTCGCTGAAATCCTGGACTATCGAATTCTAGACCGTCATTTAGCCGCTCTGGGTAAACAGTATTCCGCAATCCAGCGAATCTGTTAATGGAAAATTCCATCACCTACTCCAAGAAAACCCAGCCCCGCCATACCCTATCCTCATAGCAGTGCTTGTTTGTCGTCTCATCCTTCTTTTAGCTTCAAGTACAGCATTCTCGAAGTCAACTCTATGCCTTTCCGCAGGTATGGCAGCACCCTTATCAGCGTCTAGACCCTGCAAAGCTCTGTAAGCAGCCCACGAGAGTACATCCAATTGAAACTCTAATGGAAATTCGCAGTGACTGAAATCCATCTTCTCTTCACTGTAAGATCTAATAGGGGTTCTATTCACTCTAAGATAGATTCTCTTACCTGCCTCCGCACTCGTAGGCACTGGATAAACTGAAAATACTACCGATGCATCGCCGTCCTTACCTACGGAACCCTCATCTAGGTAATACGCTCTAGGCCTGCCTGTTTCTGTAGTTGTGCTGGACAATCTAAGAATATCGAAGGTGTTTTCATCGTCGTAATCCAACAATTCATGATGCCCTGATCGCTGCAAATCATATCGATCCGTGTCATACCTCGCGGACATAACCTCAAATACAGCACAATTAAGCTCATAATCTTTAACTCCAGCTACCAAAACTACTTGAGTCATCACTGGATTCAAGCTCTCTCTGAGAACGTGTGTTTCCTTGGCAAATTTAAACTCTGCTTCTTTTATATACCTTAAAAGATCAGTCGTAGAGTACAGGAAATCCTGCTTATACCCAGGAATCAAATTACTTGTATCCCTCAGCAACCTTCCTCGCAACTCTTGCAACTGCTCTTTTAGGTTCATTATTAAGCCTCTCCAAGCATCCTATAAGGAAACCGCAATTTATCCTTGTACCCGATTACTGTATTCGACCCATCAGTGATAGGCACTGATTTAACTGCGTCATTCAAGACATTCAACAGTACTGCAGGGACTGAAGCCTCTAACCCTGGTTTAAGTATGTAACCTGTACCATTAATCCCTATGAACTGACCTGTAGGAGGAATCTCATCGTTTTCTTCAAGAATGATTCTCACTCTTTTTTCTGTAGATTTTGACGCCTTTTTAGCCACCTGAACTGGCTCGTCAATTAATTTATCCTTCTCTATCAGAGATGCAATTGAATCATCGTCTGAATCTTCATCCCACCCTGAACTGTTACTCGGTTTCTTCGTCGCCATCATCCTCTTCCTTTGAAAATTCTTCAAAAGCCTTGTCGAAAACGTCGTTCTCGCTGGCTTCCATTTTATAATTTGACAGAGCTTTTTCAATAAACTCAGTCATCTGCTCTTTGTCAGTTTCTTTAAAGACGTATCTCTCGTACGGATCATTGTAAGACCCATTTCCCTTACTGTTTTTCTCTTCAGTTTTTTGACTGAATACCTCGACAACAAAGCCATTCCTTTCAACTTCAATACTTAAGATACGTCTCATGTTATTAACCTTCTGCTAACCAAACAAATGTTTTACTAGCTGCCATTGTTACCGCAGTTAGCGTAAACGAATTACCACTAACCGCAACACCATTGGTCGTCTCTAACGTTCTCGTACCTGCTGCAATAGTATGAATAGAACTAGCTGCTGCCATACCTTCGAACCATTCATCAGAAATACGATCAGTCACATTATGGAATGCAACGTGTTTAGGCTCAAACCCTACGTTAATCGTCAGTGCTGCGGCAGCGCCACCATCACTCACAACTAAACCCTGCGCTCTTTTAAGAACGCCATCAGCGTTCTTTTGAGTATTTGTCGTAAATGCCATTTCAAATTCTCCTATTCAATAGCTAAAATTAGGCTGTAGCGGCACATTCCAAACGGCACATCCAAGCGTCGTTAAGAATTTGAGTCGCGTTGTATGTCTTCCAACCTACAGTTCCACGTTGACCTAACGGATCTCCAGGGCTAGGACGAGCATTAACAACCATCGGTTGCAATGAATTTTTACCTTTAAGAGATACAATACCGAACGCATCACGAGCCAAGAAAATAACTGGGTATACGTCTGCATTTGTGCCACTGGTTGATCTCATCAATCCTTTTGCGCCACCTGCATCAGCAAACGGTTCGAAGATTGTGGAAGTCAAATAGCGCACCTGATCAACGTTACCAATTTCACTTTCGTACGGTGTAACAGTTCCATACTGTTTAGGATTAATATAACCACTAAGACTACGAATATCTGTTTCCAAGTCTGGATGGCATAACGCAAAGTAAGAAGCCTCCATTGGTTGAGTATTGTAATTAGGGGTAGACATTACTTGGTTAGCGATCTTACGAGCATTCTGACGTGCAAACGCTGTGGTAACTTGACGTTGTTTTGCCAAAGTAATCGCAGTATTTACAGCCGCTCTATTCGCTCCGTTGTTGTAAACAACGTTTGTACCTGCTTTAACTACGTTGAAACGAACCGTTTCGATCGTAATTGCTGCGGACTCGCCCAATACTTCAGTTGCTTGCGCTAAAACTGGATCTTCATGGGTGTCTTCAACTACATCGGTAATGGTTACATAGTCACCATACTGATCTAACGTAGCTGTGTAGTCTTGGTTTGCCAATTTTTTACCTGTTGGCGTAACACCTTCTACTAAAGGAGTGGTCGCCAATGGCACAAAGAAATTGCTTGCTGGATTACCATCACCCGCAGATCCGGTAGCTCCTGACAAGAAATAACGTCTCCATTTTGCTACCTTGGTAGACTTACTAGGCATAACAAACGCTTGACCAAACTTCTCAAGCAATAAAAATGGCATCCCGCGTTTCAGCAGTTCAGTAACCGCCCAAGCTGCTGTACGTGGGCTAATATCTCCGTAAATTGTTGCTGGCATATTTCGCTCCTATTAAAAATTATTAACTTATCTCTAATCGTACAGCCAGCTTGTATTGGCGTCGTACTAGGTTTACATACTTCACTGCGTGATTTTACACATAAAAACACTTTTAAAACAATTAATTTGACGCATTTACTACGCTTATTTCATATGTCTGACTTGAGAAAACTCGTCAAATGCACTATCAAAATCATTAGGATCAGCCCCTGTAGTAGCTGCCGTCTGTTTAGACTTGACTGCTTTTAAAACGTTTGCTGCTTTCTTAATATTAGGATCTGTAACCTTCTCGACCGTGCGGACTGTTGGTTTTGTCTCAGCAATCTTCGTCGTACCTTTACTGCCATATCCAGTCTCCTTCTTGAAGTGATTTAAAAACTCCGCCACTTCTTTTACAGAACCATTCTGGATAACTTCGTTGTATGCACCTTTTAAAAACGCTGGCTGGGTCTGCGCCCACTCAATCGCCTTATCTCTTACTACATCATAATCTTCTACTTCAGACTTCAAATCCCTGTACTGATCTTTAGGGCTTCTTTCATTTATGTACTCAATCATCGGCTGTATTACTTCTTGCACCTGATCAAACACATATTTAACTACCTTACTATACTCATCTCGTCTGATGAGCGCTTCCGCCGCAGCTACCTCGGACCATTCCTCCTTGTACTTCTTGATAGCCTCTATTTCTTCTGCTGTGTAGGTAGGTTTTTCTTCTTGCTGCTCAACCTTTTCCTCTGCAACATTTGGGACTTGTTCTTTAAGTTTCCTAAGTTCTGCTAACTCCCTCTTAAGTGCTTCTAACTCTTCATTATTTGCACCAGATTCTTGAACCTGTTTCTTTCCTTCTTCCGTTCCATCTTCAACCTTAGTTTCTTGCTTCTCGTCACTTCCTTCCTCCTTCGTTTCCTGATCCGATCCTTCTTTGTTCTCTACCGATTCTGAAGTTCCTGGCTCACCCCCATCATCTTCTTGATTCTGTTCTGCCGAATCTCCCTCTTTAATCTCTTCGTCCGGCTCTTTTGGTACATCTCCATTACTAAATGCATCAAACGCGCTATCAAACGCACTATCGTCTCCTGTGTTAACTTCTTGATTATCCATATCATCAGCCATCTATTTTTCCT
Organism: uncultured Nitrososphaerota archaeon; assembly: GCA_964513415.1. GTDB lineage: Archaea > Thermoproteota > Methanomethylicia > Methanomethylicales > Methanomethylicaceae > Methanomethylicus. The sequence goes on along the minus strand of CAZEMX010000018.1, from coordinate 6,687 downwards.
TTATATCTAATTTTAATTTCCAATGGAGCCTTTAACAGCTCCTTGTGCAATCTTTCCAACTGAGCCAACTCAACCGCTACTGAACTGAGCATGTCTCTGTCACCTGAACTAACCGTTGCCGACAGGTCCCGAAGGCATCGCTCCGCTTCCAAAGATATCTTCTGGTTGAACAGCTTTGCCACCCTGTACATCTCCGGCTCCTTGAGCAATTTGCACAAGTCCCCGTTTATCTCCGCCAGTTCCTGACTCAAACTCTTTTCCATTACCTTCTCCTTTGCCACTTAATTCTGCTGCATTTATGCCCTGCTCCATCGCATCTAATACCAACTCTGCAGATTGTGCTTCTGCCTGAGCCATATTCTTATTCGCCAAAGACACTGATTTAAACGCTTCAGACAACACTTTTCTCAGTTCAGCTCTCATCATTTCTTCCTGATGAATCTGCTGTTTCGCCAATGCATCTTGCTCTGCCTTGTCTATTTTTTCAGCTTCTATTGGGCTTACAACCACACTTTCAGCGTCCAGATCTCTCACTCTTACTCGAGCAGCGAGCAGATCTCTAAACTTAACGTATTTTTTCTCTTCATCCGACAGGCTGTTCACTAAATTATCAAGCTGTATGCCAAGCACTTCTTTCGCCATCAAACTCGTCGCCCCTCTTGCAACTGGGGTGAAATCTCCCTTTATAGATTTCATATCTTTGTTAAACAGTTTATTGAAAGTAACAATAGAACCGATCACAGACTCAGTGAACACGTCGAAATTTCGCACAACGTCTTTAAATGGTAGTGCCGCCATGCCCTGCAACATTGACGCTCCTGCTGCCGTTCTGAACGGTTCTGAAGGACCGTTCTGCATATCCCCACCAGTCGCTGCGTTGACAAACGTCTCTTCATCAGAAAAGTCCTTAAACATTTTCACCAGATTCTGCAGTTCAGGTAAGTACATCGGCAGCTCTACCGAACGTATTGCAGGTATGTGCGCAGTTGCCGGTCCATCCTCCCGATACCATATCTTATCCGTATAGATATTGGTCATGTCCTGATCTTGTATCAATAAGTCTCTATTTACTTCGAAATTGCGCATCACGGACGCATTATCCAACAACATCCTTGTACTTGCACAGACACCTAACTGACTATCTCTTACAATCGATGGTAGCCCTTCTCCCAGCATATTCGTATCATCTTCCTCAAATATGAAGTGATGGTACATCGGTACAGTCCTTCCTTCGTTCATGGAACTCCACGGATCCAGATGCGCCATGATCGGTATATTTTCTACAAGCATCACATGCGCAATAACGTCATCGCTGATCACATTATCAGGCACTGGTATCCCCGCTTCCCTGAACGAGTCTGCAGAAATATGGCCGATATACCTAAAGATTTCGTATTTATTACTAGACTCCATATTGACTGCACTTTGGTTGCCAATTTCTTTCAACTGCGTTTCAAACGAGTAGCTCTTATAGTTGCCGTTTGGATATCTTCGGATAACTTCGTCGATCTTGTCCTTAAATACCGTCTCAGACCTATCGTTCGCCATCTCAATCAGCTCATGTTTCGACATCACAATACGTCTAAAACTACCCTCCATTTGATGGAAATACTTGGCACTCAGATCTGGGTAATAGTCCCAAACAGGCACAAAATCGAAGCAAGGCCTGAACTTATCCATCTTATTCTCTACCAACGTACCGTCTAAATCTCTCGTCCAGGTACGCGCCCTGACACTTTCTGCAAACGGCCCTTCCAATACCCCTATGCCGTAACGTATACCACTCTTCAATACTTTGCGACACAACGCAACGTACGATAAGCTCTTATCTCCGCCTAACTCCTGCAATTGATCATCGATCTCCCGCTCTAATCGTTCTGCTCTCAATTTCGCAAACTTATAGATCGCTTCCTCTATTTCCTGATCAGTTGATTCTGGTGCAATTCCTTCAAGTATTCCCGATAAATCTTCGCTACTTAATTCAGGAACCGGAGAAGGTCGTATTTCGTAGTTCTTTTCTCCTGCAGTAAACAGCAAGTTCATCAGTCGAGACAGCATTGATACGCATTTAACCCTTGTAAGCTTCGGATACGCCTTCGATCTATTGCCAATCTTAGTCTCAATTTCAGGGTCGTATACGCCCAGTATCTGACGTACGTTCTTTATCCACTGATTTTCGTACGATACTCTATCCCCTTTATACTTTTCAAACTTGGCTCTAAGTCTAGTTCCTAGCGCCATAAGCGCCTTATCGTTCAGCACTGGTGCGACGATCTGACTTCCTGCATCTGCACCTTCTTCTACTGCTCCTACCGTTACGTTCTTTACTGATTCTGTTTGAGACTCTGCCATTTGATCACCTTCCTATGTACGGGTTGTGGAACGTACTAGACACGTTACTTAAGTGTCTGACTCTACGAGTTTTTCCTGCATTGTATCTTACGTGATACCTGCATAGGTAGCCAAACGCATCTCCAGGATGAGAATATTCATTCTTTTCAGGAACTACCTTCTCTATCCCTTTCTGCGTTTTCTCGTACCGCCAACCGCCCGTCAGCGCTCTGATCAACACTTTACACGATGCATCAACCCTAAGCGCCGGACCTTTTTCTGTTATTTTTGTCGTAAACGCTTCTATTGCTTCCAACCTTGGAGACAATAAATTATTGTCATCCACCTTAACTCTCCAGTATTTACGCCACTTTTCTTCTTTTAGTATCTGCACGATCGATGTTTCGTTACTCATACTTCTAGAATTTGCTGCCGGATCTGGTGCAATTACCACATCAAACCCCTCATATTTGTGCTTTATGAGTGGCAACAGCCGATCTCGTATCATACGTTCTGTGCCGTAATTCTGCAGGATGATTTCATCAAAGACCAACAGCCTGCCAAATAAGTCCATCTGACCGAATATCAGCGCACTTCCTGCCAATCCTGGGTCGTAACCAATGATCAATTCTATATTCTGATTTGGCTCGATCGGATATTTACTCACATGCAACTCTCTGGAAAAGGTAGGCACAACCGGCTGTCCGCTTACGTTGTAGCCCCATTCCGCTTCCACGAACTGCTTTATCCATGCATCTGATTTACCTGCTAGTAAGTTTTGGTAGTATTTATTTGGCAGATTCTCCAGATTTTCTGCGTCTCGAGCCAACCCACTCGGCTGATGGAAGTAAAACAAATTGCTCGGCGGCTCTTCTACTAACTGCTTGTGCCACCATGTACCTTCTTCTCCAGGGTTGCTCGCTCCCCACATGCCAAAATTAGTAGCCCCTCCATCCTTTTTGGGTGGATACCTTCCACATCGTCCTGACAGCGCCTCTATAATTTTGCCAGGGATCTGCACGAATTCATCAATCACTGCGAACGTAATCTCAAGTGACAATACCCTTGCTACGTCTTCTTCTGTATCGAGTGCACGGAACATCACTTCACACTCTACATCGTCAAATTTCAGCAAGAACATTACTTTTGTCGCGAACCACTTCCCCGCCTGCCCATCCTTGAACCAATAATTCCAACTAGACAGCGTGGTATCCCTGAGCTGCGCCGCCGTATTCCTAACCACAACTGCCCTTGATTTTCTCAGCCCATCCCTTGGATCCTTATCCTGCAACTTGGCCATGTATGCAATCTTAAACAACATCCCTGTAGTCTTGCCACTATTCCCCGTTACAAATATCCTATCGGCATGCCTTGCCAAAAAGAAACTCGATTTCGTAGAGAAACAATATTGTTTACTGCCTACAGCAAGTTTTCTTTCAATATCTATAGTATCCTTCCTTAATAGTACATTTGATTTCTGAGATGCCGGTCTTGCTATCCTTACAACATACACAGGCGACCATGCATTATTTCTTTTATCTACGACTTTAGAAATAGAAGCTCTTCCTCCCACAGCATGTGCAGCATACTGAATAAAATCAGCGTCCAATTTGCTCGTAGAAAAATATATCTGTTCATCGCTTTCATATGCACCGTCCCAGAAGATAGTTTCTGCAAGAATAATCTCTAACTCCTTAGTAGATGCATCCCACCAAATACTGTCGAAATGCTTGCCAACATAAGGACTCTCAAATAAGAATCTTGTTTCTGTCAGTCTGTTAGGATCTGTAGTTCTTTCATCATAAGTGATTCCTAGATTGTCGAGCAGATGACGGATCCTTCGTTTCTTCCTTTCTTTCCTTACCGTAATAATGCATTTCTTACTACGTGGCGGAAAGTGCCCGTCTGCATTTATCGCTACTCCTAATCGCAGCAAGGCTTCTGACATTTCCGTTCCTGGACGGTCTACTACAAAAGCTGTCGGTACTATACATTTTGAAGGCTTAGCGGCTGCTTCTGCTGCAGTCATCACTTTGAATTTGCCGTCCCATCCGTACAGCGGTACTCGATGATTCGGCGACAGCATCATGGATAAACTCTTCTTATTCTTGAAATGAATAAATTCCGTAGCTTCCGTAACTATATAGTCATCAGGATCTACAAATTCTATCCTTCCATTCTTAGGGTCTCCCGATTCATCTGGAGTCCACTGTGCTATTTTTTCTCCAGGTACATACTTATTTATCGGCTTCCATCCAGAAGGTGTCAGATATTCAGTATCTCCTGAAACAGGCCCATATGGTCCAACGATGTACGAGTAAAACAACTCCCCGTCCAATTTGCACTTAATAAAGTCCTCCACAGTAGGAGGCGGTGTGTACTCTACGTTATTCATAAAGACCGCACTTATAGACCGCGATTCCGCCCAAACTTCGTTTGTGCTTCTCGCTGTTCGTGCTGTACTCCCTCCATTCTGCACGTTTTGTCTTAACCATCATTCGTGGTCAATCACGAGTTTCTCTCGATCCCTACGACTAACATCTTCTTTACTGAAGTTAATATTGATCGCGAAGCCACTGCCTGTATGCACAGAGGTGTTTTCAGATACGTCGTATCCTGCCCACTTCACCGTCGATTTTATAAGATCTGCCCTCACGCTATGCGGCGATCTCGGGTCGTGTATTATGCCCCACGACGTTTTTAGGAGTTCTTCAGCCTGCATCTTGGCCTTGAGCTTGAACGACACCCCCTCTTTCTTCAGCATATTTCTAGCGTTCTTCAACGCTGCTGAAAACACAGGATCTTCCATCAACCTTGTCAGATCGTCTACACTCATGCCATACGACCTACAAATATCTCCTGCTGGGTGCTCGTTCAGCGCCAACTCAATCGGCAACGATACAGGATACGATATATCTGACGGGTCTCGTATCTCTACTTCCTGGTATGCAACATCTCGGAGGACCGCGATTTCGCCCGAACTGCGTTCGTGCTTCTCGCTGCTATACCGTGATTCCGAAGCGAGTAGATCGGTCCCCGACCGATTGGAATCGCGCCTTTTAATTGGGGCTACCTTGGATGCAAATATAATCTCATCGGTACTTTCGTCATCCCATACAGCTGCGTCCAACTGATCTTTCCCTGCTATCGGCGCATTCAAATCATCCCACTCGTCCTTACTCTCGCCTTCGTCCAAATCGTCTCCATCCATCCACTCATGCATTTTATTGGTCATTGTGCCCTTCTCCTGACATAATTTTCGCTCTCAGCCTTAAAACAGCCCTCTCCAATTTTTCGATGTATGCATCCTTACGAACACCTGCCGCCTTTCTTCTAAATGCAAGGCAGGCTTTACAATACACCTGCAACCCGTCCTTTCTCGACGTATTTACTCCAAAATTCTCTACGGATGCATGTAATTGGTGTCTTGGCCGGATCTCGCATCCTGGGCAGGTCTTAAATATTGGGGTTCTAGTCTTATCTGGTTTATTCATGCCCTTGAGAATACCTTATGATCTGTCTCATGTAAACAAGAATAACCAGCAGATTATGCAGGTGTTTTTGGATTTGACTACTTATTTAAATATCTATTGCTAAAATATCTGTCAGATATTAAAATAAATCATCTGAAATTCAGATATTTAAATTAAACAACTGGCAGATATTTTACCAAGGAATATTAAAATGAAAACAAACCAAAAAATGTTAGTTAATTTTAAATACGGTACGTTGGAGATTGGTCATAAGGACTACATGGGAAATCTCACGGAATTGTTTGCGATAGGCAATAGATATAGATACGACGAACTAAACGCCGATCCTGTTTATATCCGCAATTGGCTAAAACTCGATAAAACTATTGCATACATAAAAGAAGTAGAGTCTGAAATTAGCAGACCCGCTATAACTACAACACGCGGTAGAACAGGCGTTACCTATGCACATCTATACATACTACTTTTAGCAGCCCAAGATCTATCTCCTAAGTTCCAATTAGAAATCCACAAGACATTTATTAGAGGTCGGCTACTTGAGTTAAGAGACGATAGTGGGGATGCATTTATTGAATTAAATGACTCCATAGCAGCCGCAGCCATACCCATTTTAGGCAAACCGTCGCATAGAGGTCACTACATCGCCATAGCCAACATCATAAAAGAACGAGCTTCGTTAGGTGAGGACCAAAGTTGGAACAACGCTACTGGAGCGCAGATACACAAACGCTTACGTATAGAAGACGGGCTTATAAACTTGCTAAGGTTAGGTGTAGTAAAGGATTGGGGTCATTTAAAACAACTAGCAAAAGATTTCTAAATACTCCTGGAGACATTCCTAAAAACCTGCTGGTCTGTCAGA
>CAZEMX010000017.1:0-29534 GCA_964513415.1 uncultured Nitrososphaerota archaeon | reverse complement strand
GCATGCGATTCATCCGCGCCCTTACGGGCGCGGTATTCTCGCAGCTTTTAATAAAACTATATGCAGTTATGACGCATTTTGTCAATGTTTTCCTTTTTAATGCCAGTCATCCCTTTTTATTGTAATAAAAAAAAAGGAATGGATTCATTACGGAATTGGCGGGAACTGTGGCTGCCACGGTACGCACCCACAGCCAATTAACCACCAACTTGTGTGCGGTGTTTGGCTCGGGTATTTTATGTTGCCCCAAAGATCGACCCCAACGTTTGGCCAAGCGGCATGTTGCACGGGCGTGATGCAGCCGATGGCAAATCCCGAATTCTCTTGTATGTATCCAACCGCCTCATGGACGCCGGCAGTTAAGGTAGTGGCTTGGCACTGAATCCAACCACAGGCAGCTCCAATTGTTGTTATCCATGCTCCTGAATTGCCCGGATATATGCCTGTGACTTCCTCGTCATAAACATAATAGAAGTCACCTCCAGCTCTCGAACCCCACATTATCTGAAAGATAGGCGAACTAGGCGATATAGGACCCCAGTACTCAATCATATACGATGCGCTGATCATCTGGGTACTTAATGTTGAAGCATCACCGTCTTTAGTAGATGCGGGTAAGGGGATGGTGAAGATATCTGCTTGAAGGGTGGTCATTAAGATACCCTCTCCTTCGGTGTATGATCTTGTTTCATTCCATGAGTCGCGGGGTTCTTCCACGCTTGCATAAACACAGGATTTACCATATTTGCTCCATACAATTACGTCGAAACCCTTTTCAGTTGAAAGGATTGACACAAAGTTTTCTTCGTCCAGTTTGAATGACACCACAGTGTTGTCGCTCATTCTCTCATTCGTTAGGGGAAGAGGGGGCGAGAAATCCTTAGCTGTGAGGTTGAAAATTTTAAGAATATTCGGTCCAGGTATCTGATCAGGCGAGCTGTATGACTCTGAATAAGCAGTTGTAACCACTTGTCCATTGCCTACAAGGGGGGGAGCGAGCATAACGAAGGTTATAGCAACGAATGCCAATAAGGGAGTTATTTTTGTTATAACTACGCCTTTATGTTTATTCGTCATTTTTATTCACACTTATTTGAGGGGACCTCTTGTAAAAAATGTCCAGATTACAATATTGATAAAGACGCCTATAAAATTATGTGTATAAAAATAAAAATAATAAATGTTATTTATTTAATTTAAAAATTTTTTGTAATTTATTTAAAATGGCATTGCAACGTTTTTTAAATATGCGCTGAAATGTCACTATCCCTTTTGAAGGTACCCAAAGCCATATGCGTTATGCTTGCAAGTTTTATGGTTTTAGGTGATTTTTTGAAGGGAAAAGAATACGTCCTTCCTGACGTCCATTGTATGATCAGTAACAGTGACCAGAATGACACCGCCGAACCCGCTCTAAGCCTTCTCGGACCTCGGCATGATAATAGGCGGGCTTGTTAAGAATGTCGAAGCGACGAGTGCCCTTGGGAACACCGTAGCATTCACGATGATGTTCCTGTCCGGATCGTTCTGGATGCTTGATGCGATGCCCAAATTCATTCAGGACGTTGCCAAGGTGCTGCCGCTGACATGCTTCCGCGAGGCGTTCAGGGGGGCGCTGATCAACAGGGACATCGGGATAACGCTCTTTAACCTCGGCATACTCGCACTCTGGGCGGCGGGGCGCATGATGCTCGGGGTGATCTTTGTGAAGTGAAGGGAGTGCTGAAGGGTTCAGGTCGCCCGCTCATCATGATTCCGCCTTCTCCTCAGGCAGCGAGCCAGCGATTATGCCCATGAGCTTCTTCAGGTCTATCTCGGCCCTTGTCCGCCACCCTATGAAGAGCAGCCCGGCCTCGTCCTCGTCGAGGTAGCCCTTCCGAATGAACCGGTTGAGGTCTTGATCCACCTTCCAATCAGGTAGCTTCTCCTGGAGCAGCTCCTCGGCCTCCCGCCTCGTAGCCTTCCCTTGCTTTGAAGTGATCAATGCGAGTGCCGCCGCAAGCACGGCTAGCGTGTCTATGCGCCAGCCGGAGAGCGAGACCTCGCTACTCTGCATCGGAACCTTGGATAGGACATAAAACCTCGCCTGCTCAAGGTCCTCCTCCGTCGGGCTGATGCGCTCTATGCCGTCCGAGTAGACGATCTTGATCTCGAGCCCGAGATCGTCGAACTTGCGCTCCAGCAGCTTGATGACCTTCATGTAGTCCTTCCCGAGGATCTTCTTTATCTCCCAGCCCTTGGAACCAGGAAGCCGGTGGTGCTGGTAGAGCAGCAGCTGCGCTGCTTTCTTTACCTTCTTCGATATGGCCGCATCCTCGCTCATTTTACGAACCTCTCATCTCTTTCCACTTCGAGTAACTTACTGCTATAGGCACGGACCTGCCGCCACTGCTCTTCTGCTCCTGCACCGGCAACGCCTCCACTTTTATCGTCTCTTCTATCGGGTTGACAATGAGGTTGGCATAGCCGTTGGAGATCAGGAAGCTTAGGGCATAAGATCTCATAACGGTCGCCTCGTATGTGTCGACGGTTATGAACTGCCAGTAATCAATGGGACCGCCCTCCGACTTCTCCTTGAGCTCCGAGAGCAGATTTGAGATCTCCTGCTGGAAGACCTTGTCCGAGAGGAATTTGAGCTTTATCAGCTCCGAGACGCTCAGCGTCTTCTCCTGCTCCTGCCTCGCCGCGTCCAGCTCGCTCATGCGCTGTGAGAGTGGAATCAGTGCATTCCAGTAGTCGAGCGCCCTCGAGAGGCGCCCCTCTGTCAGCTGCTCCCCGGCGACAATGGGGTGCCAAGATGCAAGGAGTGCCGAGGCAAGCGAATCCTTCGGCATGACCTTGATCTTAACCTCGACCAGAAACGGGTCTATGAACAGCCCGGTCGCCCTCCGCTTGACCCAGTCGCTCTGGAGCTTGACCATGAGGGAGAGCTCCTTCACCGCCTCGGCGTCGAGCAGGAGGTCGTCGATCGCCTTCCATTTGGGGAGGAGGCGCTTCAGGACCAGCAGCTTATTTGGGATGTCGACAAGGAACGGGTCGTCGTTCTTCGTGCTTATGCTCTGGCAGAGGAGTATTATCCTCGCCAGCTCCTCGTAATACCCGTCCTTATGGCTTTGGGGCAGCCTTTGCCACCTCCGATCTTCCGTGCACGTTCTGTACGAAGATGATGTTTGCGAACTCGCCTATGGCGCTGAGCTGGCTGGGGGTGATGACTATGAACTGGACGTCCGAATTCTCGTTCATGAAGGAGAAGAGCATGCGCATCATCGATTCCCTGTTTGAAGGGTCCATGTGGACGTCAAACTCGTCGACAGCCCGGACCGGCGATTTAAGGTTGTGCTGCAGTGCCAGCAGAAAGGCCATGGTTGCGACGGCCCTCTCGCCCCCGCTCTGCGCATATGCGTCGAGCAGGACGGGGGAGGTGCCCCTGAACCCCACCGATACCTCCACCCCCGCGTGGTCGGGATCATCCATGTTGGAGAGCCTGACGGCACCGAGACCGCCAACCTTGGCGAGGACCTCGTGATAGATCGGGTTGATCTCATCCACCAAGCGGTCCATTACCTTGCGCCAGACATTCTTCCTCTCGTCGATCTCTTCGATCGCCCTCTTCCTGTTGATCCCGACGACATCCGCCTTCTGCTTCAGTTCGCTGTAGGTCTTCTGGTATGTAAGGTACATTGAAGGGGTATCGTCGGGGATCTCCCCCAGGGAGAGCAGGTGCGCGTTCGCGAACTTGATCTCGTCTGAGATCTCCTGCATTGTCCGGGAGGTCTCTATGCGCTCCCCGGCCTTGTCGATGAGCCTGCGGGCCTCATCGAGCTGCGCCTTGGCATCGACGCGCGAGCCTTCAAGCTCCTTGAGCTCCTTCTGGACCTCGCCGAGCATGTAAGAGAGGACGGCCTCGCTGACCTTTGCGTCGACGTATGCGCGGACCACCTCATCAAGCTTGGAGCTGACCGTTCCGACCTCCTTCAGTATGGCATCGGAGCCCCCGCCCCCGGCGAGCGCCCTCCTGAACCGCTCCTTCTCTGCGAGGTACTGCTCCCAAAGGGCCTTACCGAGCTTCGCCCTCGAGGATATCTCTGCGGTGAGGTCTTCGAGCTGCGAAGACTTAAGGCGTATGCGCTCATCTACGGCCGCGAGCGAGCGCTCGCTGCGTATGATCTGTGCCCACATCAGCTCCCGCTCGGCGAAGGACTTCCTTTCCTGAAGGGAGGCCTTCTCGAGGTAACGGTCGTTCAGCTCCTTCCAGTAGAGGAGCGTCTGCTCGGCGCTCGAGAGGAGCTGGGAAGTCGCCTCCTCCTCGCCCAGGATGCGGTTCAGCTTGTCCTCAGACTCGTAGATGGCCTTTCGGTACTGCGAGAAGCCGACGGCCTCCTCGACCATCCGCAGCTTCTCTTCAGGGGTGGTGATGGCGAACTCCTCGATCATGTTCTGATGCATTATTATGAGCATGTTGTCGGGGCTCATGCCGACGCGCTTGAAGAGGCCGTTGACATCGAATTTGCTGGCCTCCTTACCGTTGATCTCAAACCAGTATGTGCCGTCCTTCTTCAGGTAGCGCGAGACGGTGATCAGGTCGCTGTTTATGAGCGGGACAGGCCGCTTGCCGTCCTCGACATAGTTGTTCAGGACCAGGCTGACCCTCGCAGTCTCCTTGCCTCGCCTTATCAGGTCGGCAAGCTTCCTGGAACGCTCGGTGTAGCTCTGACCGGTGGCCACAGAGATGGCGAGCAGGACGGACGATTTTCCCGCGCCGTTGGGGCCGCATATGAGGTTGAGGCCCCGCCGGAGGGGCACTCGGGCATACTCGTACGACATGAAGTTCTCGAGTATGACCTCAAGTATCGTTAGCTTCGACGTATTTGTCGCCCCCAAAGGCTTTTTCCTTACTGATTTAGTCGCATATTAATTTATGGTAAGCAGGCAGCACATGTGTCATCATCAAAGGCGGGCGGCGCGCCGCCCTCTGGGGCATTCGCGCGGGGAGGGCTGCAACGCTTTACAACTGATGATAAAGCTTATCTAAGAAATACATGTTGATTGAAAGGTAAAGGCGATTTCCGGTGGAGAAGATAGAGGTCAAGCAGCTGGAACACAATGGGGTCATGGTGCCCGCCTATGACTATAAAGGATTCTCCATCGGGTTCAGGGGCAACATGATCAAGCTCACGCCCGAGCAGGAGGAGATGGCTGTCGCATGGGTGAGGAAGATCCCCACGGAGTATTCGTCGGACTCGGTATTCGTGCGAAACTTCTTCCGTGACTTCGGGAAGGCGATGAATCTGAAGGGGAAGGTCACCCCGAACGATTTTGATTTCACAGTTATTCAGAAGTGGATAGATGCAGAGAGGGCCCGTAAGGAATCAATGGGCAAGGAGGAGAAGAAGGCCCTTGCCGCAGAACGGAAGGCCAAGAGGGAGGAGAACAAGGCCAAGTATGGGTTCGCCAAGATCAACGGGGTGCCCATGGAGATCAGCAACTACCTCGTGGAGCCCGCTTCGATATTCATGGGGAGGGGGAAGCACCCCCTGCGCGGGAGCTGGAAGCCAGGGGTCAGAGCAGAGGAGATAACGCTCAACCTGTCGCCGGGGGCCAAGCCGCCGATCCCTCCGGGTGGCGGCAGATGGGGAGGCATAACATTCGATGCCGAATCGCTGTGGATAGCCAGATGGAAGGACAAGCTCAGGGGCAAGATGAAGTATGTCTGGCTCTCTGACACGGCTTACATCAAGCAGGTAAGGGACATAGAGAAGTACGACAAGGCATGGGAGCTTGAGAGGAAGATCGAGGATGTAAGGAGGCACATCTCGAGGGGGATGGAATCAGAGGACATTGCCGAGAGGAAGGTAGCCACGGTCTGCTACCTCATAGACACTTTGAAGATGCGTGTCGGCGACGAGAAGGACGAGGACGAGGCGGACACCGTCGGAGCGACCACCCTGAGGGCAGAGCATATCAGAATAGACGAAGAGGGGAAGACGGTGACCTTCGACTTCCTCGGCAAGGACTCGGTGAGGTGGCATCATGAGATCAAGCCGCCGATGATTGTCATCGATAACCTGAAGGCATTCATCAAGGAAGGCGGGGAGACCATCTTCAATGGGGTCAGATCCCAGAAGGTGAATGATTACCTCGGGGAGGCCATGGAGAACCTCACCGCCAAGGTATTCAGGACGTTCCACGCCTCCACGACTACGAAGGAGGCGCTCCGCAGGTCCGGGGTGAAGAGGGAAGACCCAGTGTACCTGAAGAAGTACCATGCGGCGATGGCAAACCTGGCGTCGGCGATGGCATGTAACCACAAGAGGAAGCTCCCGAAGAGGTGGGAGGAGACCCTGAGGAAGAGGAAGGCCGGACTCAAGCTCCTGAAAGAGAGGGAGGCGAAGAGGGAGAAGATCAAGGAGGCGGAGCTGAGGGTGAGGCTGATGCAGGCGACACGCGATTACAACCTCAACACCTCGCTGAAGAACTACATCGACCCCAGAGTATACGCAGACTGGGGGAGGGAGGTGGACTTCGACTGGAAGCTGTATTATTCGAAGTCGCTGCAGAGGAGGTTCGCCTGGGTCGATGGGGCGCAAGGATAATAAGGGATGGCGGTCTTCGGTTTTTTAGGGGTATGTTATGGTTCTTGCCGGCAAGGTCTTCATAATAAAGGAGGATGCGGACCTCCACACGATCTCAGGGAAGCTGAAGGGCTACCGATCCGAGGAGGAGTTTGCCTACGGGGACCAGAAGGTTCCGCTCGTAACCGAGGTTACTGGGCTTGCCCTCTCGCCAGACGCGCTACAAGGAGTCTTCTCCCACGACGTCGCATTCGAGGTCCGGCACAGGGATGGCAGCAAGTTGGTGACGAAGACAATGGATGCGCCGTTCCTTTTCGCGAGGCATGAGGGGCGGATATACCTGATCGTTCTTGAGAAGAAGGCAATGGCAAACAACATCGCCAACATGATGAGCAAGATCCTGTTCATAGCAGCAGGGAGCATCGTAGAGGCCAAGATCGAACCGAGGACGCTAAAGAGGTTCCATGAGCAGAACCCTGAGGACACGAAGGTCATGTTCTTCGATGGCGTCGATATCCCCAACATCAACAAGCTCTCGCTTTACGGGTCGGGCCTCGCGGACACCGCGCTTTACAATGAGTATTCGTCGCGCGGCAGCATATGGTACATGGTCTTCAAGTCGAGGAGGTACGGCATAGTGGTTGGCGTGACTAGGAGCGCAGTCGTTACAGCGTTCAGCGAGGTAAAAGAGGCAGAGTTCCTCTCATACATCAAGGAAGAGGTCTTCCCCCTAATTCTATAATAGAGGAAGAAGACCCTTCCAATCAACCGTGCCGAGCGCCCCCCGCTCATTTATTGAGCTTCTTCGAGTCTGCCTTTTTTGGACCGACCTTTTTCATATCCATGTAGATACGAACGTTGCTGTCGCGGAGGCAGAGCATCACAAAAGCCCTCAGAATCACCAGCAACATGTAGAGGGGCACAGGATTGCTGAGATATGAGTATACATTAGTGGTCACGTTTATGCCGGAGAAGAGCAGACCGAAGACGAATGCCCACTTCGCCCCGCGCATGAAGCCCAAGATCAGGAAGAAGTCAAGGAGCGCGAAGGAATACGCCATAAGGAAATCCAAGGTGCCGTAGCTCACGAATGAGCCGGTCAGGAACGGCATGAGCAGATCGAATGCTATAAGGATGACCTGTACGCCGACCATTGCAAGGATAAGGCTTGGACGCTTTCTCATGGCATGGCACTGGAGTTTAGTGATGCCATGAAAGATATTAAGGTTTCCGTTTGGCTAGCCCTAACCGGCCAACATGTTGAGCCCATCCAGCATCAGTTCGAAAGGACAGAGCGCAGTTCGGAGATGGGATATGAGAAGGTCGCCACAACGAAGTCGTCGCCCCTTGCAACGCTTACGGCGCCGAAGAGCAGGTCCTCTTTGATCTTTGAGTAGGTGGAGCTGAGGTCGCTGGAATTTGTGATGAAGTATACCTCGTGCTTGGTTATGGCGGAGGTGCCATATGCGCCCCTCATGTCGGAGAGGACCTTGTAAGAGTTGGCCTCCTCGAGGTAGTAAGATATGACATAGCACCTCTGGGAGTTGATTATGAGATAGCCGACTTTGTAGTCGTCGTTGCCGAAGAAGTTATTGCCGGCAGCTCCCAGGACGTCCTGGATGGCCGCAATCGCGACCGAATCGCCCTCGCTGTAGATGAGCGAATCGTTGAAGATGCCCATCCAAGCAGACGACATTGAAGAGCCCTTAGACGCGGAGGTCTTGTAGAGGGTCACGTTGTTGATTGTCAGGGTAGTCGCATTGCTCTGGGAGAGGATTGAGGATACACGGTCCTGCGCCTCCTGCGAAATGCCAAGGATGGCCACAAGGCCGGAGCTGGGGGCGACCATGTCGATCCCGAAGGAGAGCTCCGTAAGGTTCACGGTTATCGATGGGGAGTCTATCGATAGAATCGTCTCGTTTATGAACAGCCCCTCGAACTGGAGCAGATCGGTGATGTTCAGGAAACGGAACTGCAGGGTACCGGCGGGTAAGAACCACATCCAGTCCTCATAAACGAAGGATGTCGGTGAGGGAGGCGTGTAGGCGCTGTTGAGGGAGATGAAGAAGTATGTCCCATAGGATGCGAGCAAGGCAACTATAATAAAGATAGCAAAGATCTTGCGCTTTGTATAGCTCTCTTTCTTTCTTGGAGGCATTGAGGCACACTACCGAAGTGATAAAGCATTTAGATTGCCGGGTATATAGACTCTGCTGAAGATGATGAATACGGGGAAACTGATAGTCCTGCCCACGTTAAGGACGCACCTGGCAGACTTGGCCATAATGAACGCCATGGCGCTGGCGGTGACGGCGATAGCATACTTTGTCGGCTACCAGTTCATATACACGTTTGTATTTGTGCTCTTCTTCATGAGCGGGCTGATGCTGTTAGCCGGAGGGTTCGCCGGCTTCATGGTATCAAGCGCCACTTACCATGCATTCAGCCGGCTCCTAAAGAAGCGCGGAGACGAAGCGGCAGATAGGCACAATGGGGATGGCAAGAAGGAGACCGTTGAGATCAAGCAGTCCAACCAAGGAGGCCGAATCGTCATACTGGGGGCAGTGATGCTGATCGAATCCATTTTGCTAGCTTTAATTGCCGTATGAGTGGGGATTTGCCTGAAAAGAGGGCTGTCGAAGATAATAAAAAAATAAAAAAAGGGAATGGAATTCCCTATTTCTTTCGCATCAAGGCAAATACTGCAACTAGTAGCGCAATTATGCCTACGCCGACACCTGCATACGCGATATTTGAGACAGAGCCGAGCGATGCGCTGAGAGCGTTGAGCTGAGACTGCAGTGTGTTGATGGTGGTCTGTTGTGCAGCTATGGTCGAGTTGAGCTGGGTGACCTTCGCATTCAGTGCGTTGAGGTCATTGTTCGTTGCGTATGCGCCGTATGTGTTCAGTCCATCATAGGGGGATATGTCGAATTTGCCAGAGAATGCCATAGCGGAGGTGCCTTCAGATATGCTAACGCCCGATATCGAGATGGGCAAAGATTGCTTGTCCAATCCAATTGTCCAGTATGACAGCATATTATCGGCCGTAATGTTGTTATTGATGGCAGTTTGGACTTGTATGCCGGTCATCACGACATGGTATCGGATCCCTGCCGCTGCAGGAGTGTAGGTGAAGTAGTAGTTGCCCTGTGGATCGGTCGTGCTTACCCGCACTGGTGTCCAAGTGAGACCATCAGTACTCGATTCTAGCACAACGTACATGCCAATGACTTTGCCGACCACGGTTTCGGTTGAGCCGCCCTCAGAGGGGGTCACACCTGTGTTGTATCCTGCCATTGCTAGCAGTTCCCTAGCCTTAGTGGGGTTATACTCGCGCGCAACTATGCTCGAATTGAAGTATGGGCTGAGCGGGTTCACATGGACTGCCGCTGGGTCTGCAAGGCCTGCAAGCAGGTTGTCAATGATAACGTCCCTAGGTATGAGGTAGTCCATTGCCTGCCTCACATACCGGGCCGCTTCGGCTGCCCTCGATGGGTCAGACTGGCCCAATGGGGTGGCAACACCGGTGCCGAATACAGGGTGCTGCATGTTATAGCCTAGCTGCTGTATGCCTGATGCAACGAGGATGTAGTTAGTTGCAAAGTCCAGATTGTGTGCCAAGTAGTCCGCGGCTAGTGCATAGTTCTGATCGAGGATCTGAACCTCGTTGTTGCTCAATGCTGCAATGGCGGCATCCTTGCCCTCAATGTACCTCACGTAGTAGTTCTCGACTACGAAGAGGCCCTGAGATTCAAGATTTGCCTTGTTCCAGTAATCATCGTTCTTCTCAAGGGTGGCAAGCGCGTTGACGGCCGAGTATGACTTGTACACGTATGCGCCGGTGCCTATGGGTCCGGAGAAGGTCTGCCCATTGGACTCGTAGGCCCCTGTGCCCAAGTTGAACGGGTGAGTTGCCCATTCACTGAATGGGATGCTCTCCAGGACATGCATCGGAAGGATATAGATCCCATCAGCCTCAGGATGGAACGTTGCTACCGGCTGAGTCATGCCTTCAAAGTCTGCAATGGTGATCTCCACAGTGTACTTGTCTAGCGCCTTCATAGTGGCCTGCCTTGTCCCTATCTGCGTAGTTGCAGGATAGTATCCTGTGCTGGTAATCAAATCAACTACGAGGCGGGTCGTCGTGCCGTTCTCCCATGTGAAAGTTACGTCATCGCCAATGTAGCCAACTTCTATTCCCGACTGCTGAGATCCGGTTGTCGGATTCATGTAGGCAAGGAATGAGAAGAGGACATCGTCCGCGGAGAACTCGATGCCGTCATGGAAGTAGACGCCTGGCCTGAGCGTGTAGGTGTATGTTCTGAAATCGTCAGATATCTCAAGGTTTGTGCACAGGTGGTACTGATATTCGAAGTTCTCGTCCAGCCAGAAGAGGTTGTCGAAGACTGGGTTGAATACAAGTGTGTCATACCAAGAGTTGGAAAGCATGGGGTTCAGGGCCAACAGTTCGCCAGTCGTGGCAAGCACGACGTCGTTCATGCCAGTCAAATACTGGGGAATCGGGCCTATATTGTCAAAGATCCATTCATAGTCATGGAAGTTGAGATCGGAGTCGGCAGTAAGTATGGCCTGCTGGAATGCGATCTGAGACGCGGGCACATCAGTATACTGGATGTATTGCCAGTTCTTGAACGCCTCAATTCCCTCCGCAGTATATCCCGAGGTGAGGAAGTTCATGATATAAGCGTCGCTCTCAGAGTTGTTCCACAGGTAGAAGTTGGAGTTGGGCGGAGTGTTCTTGCTATAGTATATCTGCATCGTGCCCAAGAATGGCGTAGATGGCGAGCCGGGGGTCCATCCGATAAGCAAGGAATCCCACCCACCCTCAGTCCAGGTCTTTCCGATCATGGACGCTTCAGGGGTCAAAGCCCTATCATAGACAGATCCCCAAGTCAGGAATACTACCTTAGCGTCAATGCCCACAGACTGGAATGAATTGGCGATGATCAGGCCCCACTGGCGCCTGAGCGTGTTTGCAGCGGGCGCAATTATCGTGATCGAGAAGAGGCTGTTGTCAGCAGCCGCAACGACTGGTGCCGGAGCAAATGTAAACAACGATGCTACCATTATTGCCAGTAGTGCAAAGGCAAAAATCTCTTTAGGTTTCATTTCCATGTCACCAAACTACAGTGTGTAGTGTTTAGAGTAATTATTACTAGCACAGAATATTTAAGGTCTATGATTATTTTCATCATTAATCGTTTTGTATAAGGCATCGAATATCATCATTTGATTAAGACGTATTCAATTAATAAATAAGCTATGTTAAAATATTAACATCTGAAATGCAAATATACATATGTCTACTTATTATTTACAAAAAACAATAATTTTTTTTATTAGATAGAGTAAATAATTGCCAAATATGTTAGTAAAGGGGGGATTGATCACTCGAATTGGGTCGCGTAGTGGCAGGACACATAATGGTCAGTGTCAAGAAGCTGCATAGTAGGTTTCTCGGCACTGCATTTGGATGTGGCGTATTGGCACCGCGGATGGAACCGGCAGCCTGAAGGAGGGTTTATTGGGCTCGGAACCTCTCCGGGCAGCAGGACGATGTTTATCTTCCGCTTTGGGTCGGGTACCGGCACTGCGGACATCAATGCGCGCGTATATGGATGCAAAGGTTTGTCGAAGAGCTTCTCTGTCGGTGCAGACTCCACGATCTCGCCAAGGTACATCACCATGACCCTCTTTGAGATCTGCCTAACCGAGCTCAGGTCATGCGAGATGTAGAGGTAGGAGATGCCAAGGCGCTCCTGCAGCTCCATGATCAAGTTCAGTATCTGCGCCCTGATCGAAACATCAAGTGAAGAAACAGGCTCGTCTGCAATGATGAACTTTGGATCGACGGCGATGGCCCGTGCGATGCATATCCTCTGCCGCTGACCGCCGCTAAATTCGTGAGGGTAACGTTCGGCATGGTAAGGCTCAAGACCCACGAGCTCAAGCAACTTGTAGACCTTGTCCTCCCACTCGTTGCGGGGTATATGCCGGTGGATCCGGAAGGGCTCGCTGATTATGTCAAACACAGTCATCCTGGGATCAAGTGAAGCATAGGGATTCTGGAAGATCATCTGCATCGAGCGACGCAGCTTTAGTTTCTCCTCCCTCGAGCCCTTGCTGAATATCTGAACGCTGTCAGTCCCGTTGAAGAGCACCTGCCCTGATGTTGGGGGTTCGAGATTGATCAAGACCTTCCCAGTAGTAGTCTTGCCGCAGCCACTCTCACCCACCAGACCAACAGTCTCTTTTTGGTCGATCGAGAAGCTGATGTGGTCTACGGCATGGACACGCCCTGTAATCTTCTTCATGACTATGCCTCGGGAGTATACAGGATAGTACTTCACGAGGTCCTTGACTTCGATAAGCGCAGTCATCTCAAGCACCACTCCTGAGATCGCGCCACCTGTGGCATGAGATGAGGTGGTCGCCGCCGACGTCCTCAAGCGGCGGCTTCTTCTCTTTGCATAGGTCTATTGCGTATTCACATCTCGGATGGAAACGGCAGCCCGTCGGCGGAGTGATCAGGTTCGGTATGTTCCCAGGTATGGAGATCAACTTTCTCGTCTGGTCAAGACGCGGGACTGCCTTGAGCAGCGCAGCAGTGTAGGGGTGCGGCGCGTCGAAGATCGTTTCAATCGGGCCTATCTCCATCACGTGCCCCGCATAAAGGACCACTACGCACTTGCACATCTCTGCAACCACGCCCATGTCGTGGGTGATCATCACAAGAGTCATGCCGATGTCCTTCTGGAGGTCCTTAAGCAGGGAGATTATTTGAGCCTGAATAGTGACGTCCAGACTGGTGGTCGGCTCATCAGCAAACAGCAACTGCGGGTTGAGCAGCAATGCCCGAGCTATGCAGATGCGCTGTTTCATGCCGCCGCTGAACTGATGCGGGTACCGCCTTATGGCCTCTTCTGGATCGGGGAGACGAGCGAGCTTGAGCGTCTTGATTACGGTTTCGATAGCGGCATCCTTCTTCACCTTGTCATGTTGAATTATGATATCTGATAGTTGATTGCCGATTGTGAAGAGGGGATTCAGCGAGCTTGTTGGGTCCTGAAATATCAAAGAGATCCGCTTTCCACGGTAGTGTTGCATCTCACTGTCTTTTTTCTGGACTAGATCCTCCCCGTCGAAGAGGATTTTTCCGTCAATGATTTTTCCCGGCTTGGGGACTATCCTGAGGACGGACTGCGCAGTTACGGATTTTCCGCTGCCGCTTTCGCCTACAAGACCGAGAGTGCACCCCTTTTCGACCTTGAAGGATATGCCGTCCACGGCCTTCACGACGCCTGCCTCTGTGAAGAAGTGAGTTCTCAGGTTTGAGACTTCCAATAGGTTCATCGCAATCACTCCCTAAGCCTCGGGTTCAATGCGTCGGCGATCCCATCACCAACGAGGTTGAATGCTAGGACCGCAAGGAATACGGCCAAGCCGGGAAAGACCTCGCTCCACCATGTCGTGCTCATGTCCGAATAGCTCTCCTCCATCAGCCTGCCCCAAGTGTAGGTATTAGGATCGCCGAATCCCAAAAAGGATACGGCGGCCTCTACGAGGACTGCGCTTGCCATTGAGAGAGTGGCCAAGACGATGATCTGCGGCAGAACGTTCGGAAACACGTGCTTCAGCATGATCCACCAAGAGCTGGCACCCAAGCTCTTCTCGGCTTGGATGAATTCGGTCTCCTTCAGTCGCAACACTTCGCCTCGGACGACCCTAGCATTGCCTGCCCATGCAAAGATGGAGACTATCAGAATGATCATCGTGAGACCTATGGGTATATTGATCCCAAGGAAGGAGTAGAAGGGTTCGGCATTGCCAAGTTGGAATATCCTCGCGAAGACCAGGATCAGAAGCAGACTGGGGAATACTAAGAAAATCTCGGTTATCCGCATGAGTAACTCATCGATATATCGCCCAAAATATCCTGCAGTGATGCCAACAGCGACGGTCAGCACAGTCGTGATCAGAGTAGCGGCTACAGCGACGTAAATCGTGTATACTGAACCGTGTACGATCTCGCTGAAGACGTCCAGCCCCATTCGGGTTGTCCCAAATGGATGCTTCCAAGAAGGTGCTTGGGCTGCCTCGCCATCATAGAGAGGCTTCAGAGCGTCAGGGGCAGGACGGGCGGGGTATGGGGCGATAACATTATTGAATATGGCAACGATGAGGAGTACCACGATCATCCCTAACCCGAAGAGCCCGGATTTGTGCTTCTTGAACCGCCTCCACGCAACTGCCCACTGGCTTGCACCCCTTCTCTTTGTTTCACTGTCGGTGTCTTTCCGCGAGGGGGGAGCGCTGTTGTCGGCATCGTTTTTGCGGTTTCTTCTAAGTGTTAGCATTATCATTCCCCTAATCGATGTGTATCCTCGGGTCGATCCAAGCGTAAGAGAGATCAGTTATGATGTTGGCGACAAGGATCATAATTGCCACAATCATGGTCGTGCCCATGATGAGAGGGAAATCAAGCTTCGATACTGCATTGACGAATGCCCTGCCCAGCCCAGGCCAGCTGAAGACGGTCTCGGTCAGAGGTGCCCCTGCGAGCGAAGCCCCAATCGAGAGGCCCAAGAGAGTGATCAGAGGTGTTATCGCATTCTTCAATGAATATTTGTACAGAACTTTTCGCTCGGAGATCCCACTTGCGCGGGCGGCCATAATGTAGTCCTGTCTCAGGACCTCAAGCATCCCTGCACGGAGCAGACGCACATTATAAGCAAGGCTCGCCAGCGTTAAGACGGTCACAGGCATCACGAGATGCGCCAAGGCGTCCAAGGTGGGATCGGATATCCCGAATACCGGCCATAGCTTTGGGGATCCATAGGCGCCGGCGGAGGGCAGCCATCCCAGATGATACGATAGCAGAATTATAAGCATAATTCCAAACCAGAAGACAGGAAGGGAAACTCCAGCTATGGATATGCCGGATATGGTGTAGTCGGTAGCCGAACGCTGCTTGAGGGCGGAGTATATTCCTGCGGGGATAGAGATGAAGAATGCCAAGAAGATCGATATCAGTTGAAGCTTTAGTGTTTCAAAGAGGTAGAAACTTATGATTTCGTTTACAGGCCGCCCCCCATAGAGCGACTGCCCGAAGTCACCCTGCAGGAAATGAGTGAGCCACCGTACATACTGGGCGGGGATCGGAGTATCAAGCCCATAGTAGTGCCTCAGAAAGTCCCTCTGTGCCTCGGTAATCCCAGGATTTCCCGCAGTGGCAATCTGGATAGGGTCGCCGGCAGCGTACATGACCAAGAAGCTTACTACTGAGATTCCGATTATGAGAGGGATCATGTAGATGCCGCGGCGTATAATGTACTTAACGAACCCCATTCCCTATCAACACGAATCCAATACTGATTTCCTTTAATATATAAATGTTTATAGATTAGTTTACCAATTAATAAATTTTGATTTACATTATAAAGTGTTTATTTTAATTTTAAAGCGACCTCTAATCCAGAAGTGGTCGCGCCCATGATCAAGATCTCCTTTCTTCTGTCGGATTGACCGCGTATTATGCATATGGCAGATTGTGGGACGCGCAATCTCTTAGAGATTGTCTTGATGACGGAGAGGTTTGCCTTGTTGTCTTCAGGGGGTTCCTTCGTCTGGATCTGAAGTTCATCGCCCACCCAAGCGAGCTCGTTTTTACCAGATGATGGCCTGACGTATACGCTAAGGATGACGCCGTTCTTGGTTTGTCGCATCGCCAAAGCATTCATCCTCCAGCCAATTCTGATCTCGGGGAGCGATAATAAGACTTTCCAGTTCAGCCGAAAGCGACGACGCGGGTTATTTGATAATGATTCCTTTGCGAACCTTCACGGCGTGGTGCTCACAGACCTCGTGGCACGAGTAACACGCGATACACTTGGAGGGCTCGACTTCAGGATACGGCAAGAGGCGGATTGCCTTTGTTGGGCATATTCCGGCACATTCGCCGCACCGAGTGCATTTGGAGCGGGTGAAGGACACGGGAGCTTTATAGCGGCTAACAAGGGAGTGCCCATAAAGAGTGACGCTGCTGAGTATGCTTGAGGGCAACCTAAATTTGGTTACGGTAGGAGCGTCCCCCAAGACATCGATCTCATCGAATGACTCTGGGCCGAGTGAGCGATCCACAGCTTCCCGGATATACGGAACGCGCATTGGATCGACGCCGGCCATCCTGAAGGCGACCATATCTACCGCCACGGCGTCGGTTCCGAGGAGTATGCGCCCGACAGCCTTCGGTGACCCGCCCGACGGCCCGTTCCCTTCCATGCAGATGATGGCGTCCATGATGTTGAGATCAATCACTTGTCTCAGGACAGAATAAACGTCCATTATGGCCTTCCCAAACCGCTCGGGGGTATTGCCGACCTTGTGGATTGCACCCTTACCCGAGCCCTGTATGCTGCCCATTACAATGTTCTTGACAGATCCGGTCATCAAGGTCTGGACGTGGGTCTTCAGCTTTGGCATGTTTATCACCCGGTGCTGCATGATCGGTTTTGCTATCCCAACCAAATCGATCAGCTCCCCCGCCGGTGTGATCAGCTCGGGGGAGATGTCCTCGAAATCAACGTATATTGCGCCAAGTGAGGTGACAACTTCCATCATGCCGGATTCTTTGAAGACCTTCTTGGCCTTGCCAGGATAGGCATTCCCAGGCGAGTCTCCTACGCGCGGCAGATACCCCTTATCCTGAAGGAAGACAATGGCCGCCTTTACCAGCCGCGGATCGGTGGTAACGCCGCTCGCCGAGTCCCTCGAATTGAGCAGGTTAGGTTTCAGAAGGTAATTCCTGCCGGGGGCGGGGGCCCACCCGATGAGCGAGATCCCTCGATAGAGGGCAGGGGCTATTGCGGCACTATCTGATGCGCTGACGACCGCAACCTTGTATGTCATGTCAAAAGGTAATCTCTACGAGGAAAATAAAAAGGAATCGGAAGGGATCAGCTCGTGCGTGCTGCTACTGCCTTCCTCAGGTATAATTTTTCGCGCATGTCCCTCCAATTGGGAGCCTCGCGGATAAGATTCTGCTCCTTCAGCATCTTGATTGCATACTTTATCGTCCGCGGAGGGATATCGGTCTTCTCAAAGATCATGCGCTGCGTTATAAAATCCTCGTTTGGGATTACTTCAAAAACTCGCGTTACTGTCTCTGGAAGGGCTTTCGCAAAGTAAATACCCCATTGGAATTACCTCATGCATTCTAAATGCGGCTTGCTAAAAAAGGGTTTCGCTAGGTGCAACGGCACAGTTTTGCGGCACAGATCAGGCTGAAGAGGGCCTTTGCTCTTTGGCTGACCTCTTCTTCGTTGCTGCGTTCGAGGGGATTGGATCTGAGGAGGTCTAGCCCGCGCTGGAGCGTTGGCAGCGATGAATCCCCACGGTGATCCAGTACCGCATCAAAGTGCGGCTGGAGATCTGCCAAGTGACCAGATCGGATCCCCTGCCTCGCGCGCCCCAGAAAGAGCGAGGCGGAGGCGGACCTTAGCTTGGCCAAGGCCAATTGATGCCCATCCTCGGGACCAATGCTAAGGAGGACTGCCCGGGTATGCGACTCGAAGTCGAACGATTCGGCCTCAACAGAGGTTGGCAGCGCAGGAACGTTTGTTGAAGTGCCGCCATTTGCGTTCAGCTGCGGCAGGTGCCCGACTAGGATCGCGTCTGAACGCTGACAAGCGCTACACTCACCCGGATCGCAAAGTGCAACACACTCGATTGCCGGCGAGGCGGTTCTTGGGCAGATTCGGCCTGAGTTGGCTCAGTTAACCGCTGCCCAGAGCTGCCGCATCGCCCTGCTGAGCTGCAGGAAGGCATCCTCCTCGCTGAGCGCCCTACGGATGAGTATGCGGCCTTCCTTGAAGGCCATTATGGCTCGCCCGCCCTGCTCAATCCGCGCTATGCCGAGGGATGGAGATACCTTCAGAGAGGGGACAGATCTGCCAAAGATGCGGTCAAGCGAGATCATGTCGTAGTAGCCATGTTTTGCATGAACGCCGGACGCCAATGAGACCTCGACGGTCACCATTTTGGCATCGCTTGGACAGGGATTGATGTAGGAGATCCCCGGTTTGGGGGGAGAATCCCTTGCGGCAGGGCAGCGTATCAATTGGGGATCGAATGCACCAGTCCTGAAGAAGAGGCACTTGTCTAGTGGCATCTCCCCGCTGCAGTGCTTCCTCAATGCAGCTATGCAGGACGGATTGCCGCAATAGCCACAATCAGCTCTTGGGAATTTAGAATATGCATCAAAGATCGAATCCATTCAATCGCCTCATGCAATTGTTTTTGCGATCTCGCTGAGAGTATCCACAAACAGGTCAACCTCGGAGAGGGTGTTGTAGAGGTAGACGGATGCCCTGACTGAGCCCTCTGCGACCCCGAGCAGCCCTTTCATCAGGGGCAGCGCGCAGTGATGCCCTGAGCGGACCATTATGCCAGCAGCCGAGTCGAGTGCCAAGGCCACGTCGTGGGAATTCATGCCTTCGATGTTGAATGAGAAGATGCCTGCCCTGTCGCCGGCGTTTGGAGGTCCATAAAGATTCAGCCCAGAAATTCCTGGCAGCCGGTCCATCATACGGCGGGTCAATGCCTGCTCGTGGTCGGATATGTTCTGCATCCCTATAGAACTGAGGTAATCGACCGCTGCGCCCAGCCCTATCGATTCTGCTATTGCAGGCGTTCCGGCCTCGTACTTGTATGGGCCTCTCCGCAGCCTATAATAATCGATTCCAACGTCCTCGATTGTGCCGCCCCCAACGCATAGTGGCTCCACAATCCCCTGCAGGTCACCCCTTATGAACAGCCCACCGGCGCCGGTCGGACCGCACATCTTGTGTCCTGAGAAGGCGAAGAAGTCGCAGCCCAGCTCGCCCACATCCACCCGGCTGTGGGGCACGGATTGGGCGCCGTCGACGGCAACGAGCGAGCCTTGCTCATGTGCGAGCTTTGCCACCTCCTTGACAGGAAGCCGGACTCCCAAGACATTAGATACGTGGGCTATAGATACGAGCCGGGTCTTGCCATCGATGGCAGCCTCGAAATCTGAGAGGTTGAAGAATCCCTGACGGTCAGATTTCACTATGCTAAGATCAAGCCCGAATCTTTCCTTCGCACGCTGCCATATGATGAAGTTCGAGTGGTGCTCCTGTATGGTTAAAACGACCCTGTCGCCCCGCTTGAATTGCACGCCGTTGGCGATCAGGTTCAGAGCCTCGGAGGAGTTGCGCAGGAGTATGAGCTCGTCCCTTCCGGCGCCTATGAACCTTGCGATCCGCTCCCTCGCCGCTTCGAATTCATCCGTCGCGCGCTGTGAGACGCGGTATATCCCACGCCCAACATTTGCACGGTAATCATGATAATATTCAATCATCTTCTGGATGACAGGATCGGGAGTTAGGCTGCTAGCAGTGGAGTCGAGATAGACCCTGCCCTCCTTCAAGAATGGAAAGTCTTTCCTTATGGCTTCAACATTCAGCATGTCGACACCTCAGGGTTTGATGATCACAGGGAGGCGCGTTTGGCAAATGCCGCCTGGTACGTATTATTTTAATCAGTGTATCTATTTAAGATGGTTTTCTGCAAACTGGAGCACATTTTATCATTGCGTTTTAAATTTAACGGGCGTTAGTAACGTTTATATCCCCATGATTAGAGAAAGAGAAACGTTATGGAGGGAAAGCGATGGGAAGAACTGGAATACTTATCGCGATCGCGGTTATAGGGTACTTCCTCGGCGTTGCGGGCTATTATGTATTCAAGAACCTTGAGCCGTGGCTTAGTCAGTTTTTGCCTACCCTGCTGCAGGCAGAGTGGCTGATATCGGGGTTTGTCGGAGCGATCTTTGCGGTAATCCTTGTGATAATTTGGTCGTATTCGTCAAAGGGACAGTAATGGCAGACCCGATAAAAACGATAGGCCATTTTTTTGGCCTTATGGCTTAATTATATCCTGACGAGCACTAAGACCTTCAATTTTGCTAAGGTGCCTTTGGAAGGAGCGCAGACTCCGTCAAATCGGCCTTGTCAGGCAGGGATGATTGCCTGTTGGTGAGCCTGTACTGTATCAGCCAATAGTTGTTGCTTGAATTAAAGACGGAGTCGATCACCTTGCAGTCGAACCCGAATACGTCCAAGAGACCAAGGAAGAAGAATCCCCAGACAGAAGGAGGTATTGGGAAGCCACGGTCGGCGGCAGTCTTGTAAGCGAGGGTCAAGCCCCCGCTCAACTCACACGTAATAAGATTTACAGGATCGTCATAGGAGTATTTTGCCTGCACCCCTTCGTATATCAGGTACAGGGAGCTGAGGACACTGAGAGAGTTGGCAAGCGTGGTCTGAACATAATTTGTGGGCCCCTTCATCATCGATTCGAGCGTCTTCCTTCCCAGATCGGCGAACGCCGCGTCCCTCTTTTGCCCAAAATTGGTAGTGATCAGGTCCATAAGATACAGGTAGAGGAGGGGGGACGCTTGGTTCTCCTTCGGGTTTATGATGGCGTCTTCAGGCACCCACGAGTTCTCGATAACCGGAAGCAGCGTACCAAAGTCCTTGCCTGAGGTCCATTCAATGCCTGTCAGCGAGTTCTTCATCAACTCGCACACGCTGCCGCCAGAATAATGCTCAACGGATATTGTTGAACTTTTGTTGTCGAGGAGAAACATCCTCTTGAAGATAAGAAGTTCCTTACCATCCGAAAAAAGCGTGTTTACCTGTGGTGCGAACGGGACGTATTTGATGGTTATGAGTTCGGTGAACCTTCTGAGGATAGCGAGGTCGCTCTTGTTTGCATTGATCATTATCTTGACTGGGATCTCGTTAAGAGCGGCGTGGTTCAGTAATTCGTAACAGTATAGCGACACGATCTCCAGCCCTTCGTGATTAAGGAATAGGAGCAACTCCTCCGAACTGTTGTTAATAGTTTCGGTTATGCTCTTGATAGCGTCATCCTGTTTACGCGTAACCCAATACTCCTTCTTCTCGAACTGGTCGCTTACAGAGGAGGTTTCGTGGAGCTTCCGCAGTTCCTGAATTGTTCTTTTCATAGCCTTCAGGTCTTGCTCCATACTCCGTATCGGGCTGAGCAGCGAGCTATCGGGGGCGTGCCCCTTTGCTTTGATCGGCTTGCCGGGCAGAATGCTGACAAGTTTCCTCTTCTCCAAGTTCTTCAAGACAGGGTAAATCTTGGTTCTCGGGACATTGCTCTTCGCTTCAATATCCTTAATTCCGCTTGGCCCATTTCTAATAAGAGTTAAATATACCATGGACTCATAATCGGTAAGTCCAAATTTGGACAGGGACTGGGCAAGCGGCTTAATTTGTGACTCCAAACGGTGTCACCGAAGCGACAGATACTGCGGTTACACTACTCTCTGGTCACACTAGCCTTATAAATTTTTCATAGGAGAACGTAGAGTGGTGACCGAAAGTGAGCAATTTCTCAAAGAACTGGGAGAGGAAGGAACAACCTGGTCTCAGCTCAAGGATCAGGGGATCTGTCAACCCACCAGGCCCTCTGAAACCAAGGCTTGAGCAGGCAGTGAGGTCGATTCAGCTTCAGATGCAGAAGCTGGACATCGCGAATCAGAGGTTCCAAGAAAGGGACCGCATGATGTTCAACAAGGTAGTTGATGCTTACTCGAAGCACGATATCGACCATGCCAAGATCTATGCTAACGAGCTGGCAGAGATCAGAAAGATGTCCAAGATGCTGATGCAGGCCAAGATGGCGCTTGAGCAGATCGTCATGAGGCTGAGCACGGTAACTGAGCTTGGGGACATCGTGATGACGCTTGCACCCGCAATGGGCGTAATCCGAAATGTCAGGAGCGGAATCTCCTCGCTACTGCCAGAGGCGGAGAGGGAGCTCGGAGACATCAGCACTGTCCTGAGCGGAATACTTGTCGATGCCGGACAGAGCGGCGGACTGAGCCTCAACTTCGAGAGCGCCAACGAGGATGCACAGAAGATACTCGGCGAGGCAGCGGTCGTTGCCGAGCAGAGAGTGAAGGAGAAGTTCCCAGAGCTCCCAGCGGGCATAGGGACCGGAGAGAAGACAGGGTTCTAGGAGCGCAAATAATTGCCACTCCTTTTTCCCTTATTTTTTTCTCAGGAGACGACTCTAGAGAAAGTGATCAACGTTCAAGCTTACACGAAAACCCATATCCCCAAAAAGTCTAGTCCTTAGAGGTGGAGAAAAATTGAAATTGAACTTTTTTAAGCGTGCTCCACCTCTAAAGGACGCTTTGGAGGAGACGATAATCAGACTCAGGCAGCAGCAGAGGAAGCTTGAGCTGCTCGACAGCAGGCTAAAGAGCAGGGCTACGACTCTTTTCGACTCCTGCTCTTCAGCAATGACGAAAAAGGATGCAGATAGAGCTAAGATTTACGCTAATGAACTCACCGAGGTCAAGAAGGTCAGGAAGACGGTTACTAATGGCCTCTTATTGCTGGAGCAACTGGTGCTCAGAATGGAGACATTGAAGGAGATAGGCTCCACATTTGCACAGCTCCAGCCTACACTTGAGGTGGTCAAGAACATCTCAGGCCAGCTTTCAGAAGTCATGCCAGAGGTATCCAACGAGTTGTCCGAGATAGGCAGCGCACTCGATGATGCCATGATCAGTATGAACATAGGCCTCGAGCAGGAGGCGCTCGTGCATATACCTGAAAGTGCCATGAATGACGAGATCTTGGATCAAGCGTGCGAGTTCCTTAAGGACAGACTCGACTCAGAGCTACCATCGGTGCCAAACGAAGTGATCGTGAGAAAGGCAATTGCCATCGGGGGATGCGAAGAGGAGGCAGGGACAGACGAGGAGTTCGACTTCGCCCCCGTCCAGAACAAGATGGCCGCGGTGAATGATTTCGAGCCCATGAAGGAGAGGGCACTGTTGGAATATCTCAAGGAGAACGGGGGCGCGCTTGAAGTTGGAGACTGCAGCAGCCGATGCCGAATCGCGGAGAGGGACCTGCCCAAAGTGATTGAAGGGCTATCGAAGAAGGGACTAATCAGAATTCAGACGGTCGAGGAGGCGGTGGTAATTGACAATGAACGCGGCAGCTATACTCGAATCTGATGGAAAGAGGTATGCCATGGAGGCGATGCGCCTCGATAGGCAGGGCTCGAAGGGCATGGCGATCACATACTACCAGAAAGCAATCGAGTCGTTCATGAGGCTGGTAAAGCTAGACCCCAACTATGAGCTCAATCGGATATACATACAGAAGGCAATGGAGTACCAAGAAAGGATAAAGATACTCCAAGTCGGGCATGCAGCGGACTCGGACGACAGCGAGCCAGAGATCTTCCCCAGCAAGCCGACCATGGAGAGCCCACCCACCCCTTCGAAGCCAGGGGAGGCGGCACAGCAACAGAAGGCAGGGGTTTATGACCAGCTGCTCATAACAGAGAAGCCTAACGTCAAGTGGGAGGATGTTTCGGGCCTTGAGGTTACCAAGAAAGCATTGAGGGAGGCGATCATCTATCCGACTATGCGTGCGGACCTCTTCCCACTCGGATGGCCGAGAGGGATACTGCTGTATGGCCCGCCCGGATGCGGAAAGACGCTGATAGCGGCGGCAGTGGCAACGGAGATCGACGCCGCATTTTACTCTGTTGACGCAGCATCGATAATGTCTAAGTGGCTGGGCGAGGCCGAGAAGAATGTCGCCAAGTTGTTCAGGTCGGCGAGGGAGAAGACATCCAACGGCCAACCTGCGATCATATTTGTCGACGAGATCGACTCTCTGCTTGGGACCAGGTCCCAAGAGGTGGGCGGCGAGATCAGGATGCGAAACCAGATCCTGAAGGAGATGGACGGGCTCACAGACAAGAGCAAGAACCTGCCGCTTTATGTCATAGGCGCCACCAACAAACCATGGTCCCTTGACAAGGCATTCATACGCCGCTTCCAGAAGAGGGTCTATGTCCCCATCCCAGATCGCGAGGCTAGGAGGCGCATGTTCGAGATCTATACCAAAGAGCTCAACATGAGTGGCGTGGACCTTGACATAGTTACACAGAAGACAGAGGGCTACTCAGGCAGCGACATCAGGGACATCGCGCAGGCCGCCCAGCTCAAGGTTGTCAGCGAGTTCTTTGAGTCGGGCAAGGCGTCAGACAAGACGGCGAAGCCGAGAGCTATAACCATGGATGATTTCATAGATGTCGTTAACCGGAGAAAGCCGAGCGTGCAGGCAGAATCATTAGAGATATACACTAAGTACGAGAATATGTTCAAGGCCGAGTGAGTCCATCCCAATCCTTTTTTAATTCTGCAGCACAGTATCTGCCATGAGATGGATAGTTTCCCATGGAGATACGGATGGGATTTGTTCTGCTGCGATAGCGCTATCCGCTTTCAAGGATGCCGAGCTTTACTTCTCGCACCCAGTCGGACTGGCAGAGGACCTGGCGCATATCGACGGAGATGTCGTAATCTGCGATATCGCATTGTCAGAGAGCGTATTCAGGCAAGTGGTGAGGGAGCTAAACAGGATATCGCAGGGGGGCAACAAGGTCATCTATATCGATCATCACCCGCTCCCCCAGATGTTCGATGCGAAGGAGTTCCCTGCCGAGCACGTGTATTCAGCAACATCGTGTGCTGCAGAGCTTGCTTATACGCGGCTTATGAAGGATGACCCGAAAGCAATGCCAGAGGATATGAGCAGAGTCGCAATATTTGGCGCGATAGGCGACTACCTCGACAAGACATACGAGATAGAGCGGCTTCTAAACAGATGGGAGAAGCGCGGCCTATATCTCGAATCGGGTCTCATAATCCAAGCGATAGATTCGCTAGGTAGGAATCATGACAGCAAACGGAGGATAGCACATTTTCTGGCAGCCGCCAAGACGCCGAGCTCAGACGAGTGGGTGGTTAACCTTGCAATAGGGGAGGCGCTGAGGGAGGAGGTTATGCGCAAGAAGATCAAGGAAGAGGTCAGGACGGTCGGTCAGATAGCTTACGTCCTTGACATAGACTGGTCGCTGGGTAAGAGTGCAGTCTATGCAAAGGGGACCACTGAGGCGATAGTGGGCATCGGGGCGGAGACCCGGAGGGGGTTCATCGAGATGAGCCTGAGGACACACTCGGAGAAGATAGACATGAGCAGGATGCTACCGCAGATCGCCCAGAAGTTGGGAGGCACAGGAGGGGGGCACCCGAAGGCGGCGGGCGCCCGGATACCGGCCGATAAATTTGATCTATTTTTGAGGCTAATGAATGCAGAAATAGCTGAAAAAACGGGCAGGTCAAATGTGGTTTATTAAATGCGCATCCAACATTGCATTAACAGAATTTTATCGAAATATTTATTAATGTAAATTATTGTTAGTTGCGAAGCAATAATTTGGAGGGAGAAGAAATGAAATTCAAATGTCCTGAATGCGATGGAGACATTGAAACTAAAGAGGTTATTGAGGGCGAGATAATAAGCTGCGGGGACTGCGGCGCTGAGCTCGAAGTTGCCAAGAGCAACAAGGGAGAATTTGTACTCAAGACCGCAGAGTCCGAAGGCGAAGACTGGGGAGAATAACATTTGCCGCCATCCATCTCCCTTCTTTATGACAGGATCAGAGTCGAAGAGAAGGAGCTTATCAATGCGGCGCAGAAGAGGGGAGTGGATTTTAGGGCAGTGGATGCCAAGGAGCTTCACCTTACAATAACCGATCCCGGCAAGGACAGGGAGCTGTTTGGCGAGGTTGCACTGGAGAGGTGCGTCAGCCACTTCAGGGGACTCCACGTCACAGCAATATTGGAGAACATGGGCGTAAGCGTAATAAATCCGCACAAAGTCGCCTCGATCTGCGGCAACAAGCTATTGTGCAGCATGTCATTGGCCAAGGCAGGGATACCAACCCCCAAGACGATAGTTGCGTTCACAAAGGAGGAGGCAATGACAGCAGTAGAGGAGATCGGCTACCCGGCAGTCATAAAGCCCGTATTTGGCAGCTGGGGGAGGCTGATAGCACCTCTAAAGGATCGCGAGACGACCCAAGCGATCTTGGAGGACAGGGAGGAGATGGGAAACCCCCTATATCAGATCTACTACATACAGGAGATGGTGAAGAGGCCGCCAAGGGACATACGCACGGTCGTGGTCGGAGACCTCATTGCGGCATCTATCTTCAGGTATTCAGCCCCCGACGATTGGCGGACAAACATCGCTAGAGGCGGGCACGCAGAGGCGTTCCCTGTAAGCGGAGATCTCAGGGAGATGATCCTGAAGGCGGCGGAGGTCGTCGGCGGGGGCGTGCTCGGCGTCGATGCGATGGAGACTGAGAATGGATTTGTCATCCATGAGGTCAACAGCACGGTGGAGTTCAAGGGGGCGATGTCTGCATCTGAAGTCGACATCCCGGGCAAGATAATAGAGTATGCATTGAGTCTTGCTAAAAGGTAGATTCCCTCTTCAGCGCGGCGATCTTGGCGTCCAGCCCAGCGAGGTACCGCTGGAGGGAATCGAGCAATTCAAGTACGGATTCCCTCTTCGCTTCAAGCTCTTCAAGCTCCTGCTTGATAGACTCAGTCTCAAGCAGCGCAAAGATGCTGGGGCGAGTGACGAATAGGCGCTCAGATCCAAATATGTCTTTCATGAAACTCTCAAATAGGCGGTTTATGCCCAACGCGATTTGGCTTTGCTTCAGTAGCACGCTCTCAAGAATCCGCCTGCCGTTATCGGTTATGACGTAGGTCTTGCACTTTCTTCCGTTGTGGACATACCATTCGCCATGGACAAGCCCCTCGGTCTCAAGCTTCTTTAGAACGGGATATACGCCGCCCGGGGTGGGATTCCACGAGCCGTCAGTCGTCACCCTTATCGAACGCATTATGTCGTAACCAGTGAGCGGCTTCTCATTTATCATGAGGAGCAATGCCATGCCCATGTATCCCTTCTTGCTCCATTCCAGGCTCTTGGAGACAGGGTCACCGACCATCTGCGTTCACCATCTGAGATATATTTGAATCCGATATATGAACCTTGCGATAGGAATTCAATTCCATCAAGTTGAAATATGTAGCTAAAGACCAGTTTTAGACATTCTGGTGTGCAGTATGAAAAAGACAGTACTAATTGGATTCGCAGCAATGTTTGCGTTAACCCTCTCTTTGGGGGCTTATGCTGCGGTCTTTGGGCAAGCGGAGATGGTTCACTTCTGGATCGCTTTCCCGGCAGGGAATGTGACGGAACCTATAACATTGAGGGGGGCAGGCCCTCCAGTATCCATGGCGCCGATAGTAATAGATCTCGATCAAAGAGGGGTGCTGAAGAACATGCTCAACCCGAGCATCGAGGCCTTTTCAACGCACTGGATATATAATCTTGGAACGAAGCCGGTAAGGGTGCAGTTGGAGCTCACAAACACAACGTTCCCAGTCCAGTGGGAGGTTAGTGCAAATCTACCTTACGACGAGGAGACCCACACCTTCACGGAGCTTCTGTATCCAGGGCAGTCTATCAAGAATTTGGGAATTGACTGGTACTTCAGAATTCCCGCTTACTACATGGATGAGCAGATAATTTACCAAGGGGGACTGAAGATTATCGATGCAAATACAAAGCAGGTTTTGACGTTCATACCGATAATCATCGGTCATGGTCAAGAGATTGTTGGAGGGGTGGCTGACTGTTGCAGCTGAAATTCAAGGAAACTCTAATCAAGAATAAGATGCGCTACATCGCTTTGGTTGCAGGCTTCTTCTTATTCGTCGCGCCCTTCGCTCTCTTCAGCCGGCTGGTATACTATGCCATAGGCAATCTGGCAGAACCGACGCTCCACACGATCTGCCTCCGGATGCCTATCGACTGGATATTCAGCGGGAGGTATTACTCGCTATTTGGCTCAGTCATGGCAGCATTCGTGATAGGGGTCATACTGCTTTCGTTCTTCCTTGGCCCCGTCTTTTGCGGATGGCTATGTCCAGTCGGTGCGGTGAGCGAAGGGCTTAGCAGAGTCTTGCCAATCCCATCCAAGTTCAGGTTGAAGGTGAAGGACCCCAAGGTCACGCGAGGGCTTCGGTTCGGCTTCCTTACAGGATTCATTGCAGTGGCAGCATTTGCTGGATTCAGCATATTCGGCGACCAGATCGCGTCGATATGCTGCAGGTATTGCGCCTCGTCAACTCTTCAGAACTTGGTCGATGCGGCCTTCGGCAACGCTTTGGCCATCGAGTATTGGCACACGGGCGGGATAATGGTCCTGATCGGGTGGCTCATAATCGGCGGAATCTTCATGGTTGGAGGCAGGGGATGGTGCCTGTTCTTCTGTCCACTGGGGGCCATGTCAAATCTGGCGCATAAGGCGGGAAGCAAGCTCGGCATGTATAGAACGGAATATGACAAGACCAAATGCGCGGACTGCAAGGGATGCAAGGACCTGTGCCCAATGTGGGCAATAAACGAGGACAAGTCCATCGAAACGACCCTCTGCATAAACTGCAAAGAGTGCGTGAATCTCTGTCCCAAGGGGGCATACTACATGAAGTGGGGGAGGAAGAATGCGGGCGATGCTAAACAAAATTAAGGGCATCTGGACGTATGCAATGGCGGCGTCGGCTGCGCCGCTTGCATATCTGCTCAGCGCCCCCTGCGGGACCGCCTGCGGAGCTTGTCCCATGGGAGGCGCGTGCATCCTTTCGCTGCCGGCAATCATGGCGGTCGTCTTCATAGCGAAGTTCTCTCGGAAGATAAAGAAGGCGTTCGCAAGAGCCCTGTCCTGAAGGGCGTCCTTTTTTTATTTTTTGTGGATGTCTAATCCGACATGTATGAACCCACTATCGTCTGTCAATTAATTCACGCTTTTCTTCACATGTGATTATTTATAATTATTTTTGAGGTGTGCTATCGGTAATTTTTAAAGGAGGGTATGATTATCGTGGTGCATTGGAGGACCTAACATGGGAATGACCATTTCCGAGAAGAT
>CAZEMX010000016.1:0-29899 GCA_964513415.1 uncultured Nitrososphaerota archaeon | reverse complement strand
GTTGCAGATCTCAGGGTGTATCTTGGGCTGAGCGTCTAGATCTATCTCGTATGCCGTCTTGTGCTTGAACAAAAAACAGGCATATGCTCTTCGGCACATCCCCTTATCTACAGCATATGGGACGATCGGCTCACCCCTGCGCCTCTTGTTCCGGTCGCCATAGAGCGCACATTCCCTGCGCGAGATCACTACTGATAGCCCATCGTAGTTGAGGGCATTCTTGAAGACAGGAACGTTCTCCTTGACGTTGTATGAATCGACGACCTCCACAAATCCTATCCCTAACGCCTTGCAGATGCCTTCGATTGATACCTTCCTGCCCTCCTTCCACCCTGCCGTGAAGGGCGTCGAGGGATTTGGTTGCTGGCCGGTCATGGCCGTCACCGAGTTGTCAAGAACGATCAGCGTGAACTTATTCCCGTTATGAACGGCATTTATTATGCCGGGGATTGCGGCGTGGAAGAATGTGGAGTCGCCGACTACGGCAATCGCCCGCTCATCCATTGCATGAGATACGCCGTTTGCAATGCCGACTGAGGCGCCCATGCAGAGCGAGCTGTCTGCCCTTGATATGGGCGGGAATACCCACATCGAGTAGCACCCTATGTCGCTAGAGAAGAAGTACTTCTTGCCAGCCATCGCACGGTCAAGTGCCACGAATGTTGCACGGTGGGGGCATCCGGCGCAGAATGTCGGGAATCTATCGGGCAACCCGCCCTTCAACGCATTGGCCTCGTCTATGAGCGCTGCAGGGCTGGAGGCGTCGACCCCGAACGCTGCGGCTATGCCGCCGCGCACAATCGATGGGTTGTATTCCCAGGCCTCGGAGAGGTGGCCCGAGAGCTTCCCGATTATCCTGAGCGAAGGGTTGGCATCCTTGGCAACAACATAAACCTCCTTTTCGAGATATGGCGAGAGCTCTTCCACGACGACGACCGTCTTGAGCCCCTTTACGAAATCAGAGACCAGCCGCCGGGGGAAGGGGTAGGTCGTGCCCAGCTTAAGGACCGAGGCACGCCTCCCAAGAGTCTTCAGCGCCTCCATTACGTACATGTGAGCGACAGAGCAGGTCACTATGCCTATCTCGTTGCCCGGATCGGTCAGCGAGTTCATCTTCGATCTGTTGAACTCCTCCTCGAGCTTGCGCGACCGGTCCAGCAGGGCCAGCTTCTTGCTGCGGGCAACCGCCCCTAGGGTAACATACCTCTCGTCGAGGCTCGTCCAGCTCAGCCTGGCCTGCGCCCTGCGGACGATCGCATCAAGCTTCACGATGCCGCTCTGGTGATTTACCCGCGTCACAGTCCGAACTATCACAGGCACCCTGTGCCTCTCCGAGACGTCGAAGGCTGCCTTCACCATGTCCTTTGCCTCCTGCACAGTCGATGGCTCCAGCATAGGTATGTATGCGTTCGGAGCGAAGAAGCGGCCGTCCTGCTCAGTCTGCGACGAGTGAGCGTGAGGGTCATCAGCCATCACGATCACCAGTCCTCCGCGCACGCCCGTGTAGCCGAGAACGAAGAGCGTATCGGAGGCCACATTGGCCCCAACACTCTTCATTGCGGTCAGACTCCGCATGCCGGCAAACGACGCGCCGGCACAGATCTCCAATGCGACCTTCTCGTTCGTGGCGATCTCCATTTGGTAATCATAGCTGCCGTAGGCGTCAGAGAATGTGTCAAGCACCTCGGAAGTGGGGGCACCGGGGTAGAACGCAACCATCTTCACATCAGCCTCTAGTGCGCCCCTGACGATTGCCTCGTTTGCTAGGAGAAAAGCAGTGCCTGCGTTTTTGGCGATGACGTCCTTTAGCGCCATATTACTCTATTCTGGCAGATTCGATATAAATATTGGCGAGCCGGCGGAGGCTGCCCGCGCAGAGGCGTGCGACCTTCAGTCTGTTTTTATGGCGGGCAGGTCCATCACGAATGCGGTTCCAGCACCTACACGGCTCTCAACGCTTACCCTCCCACCGTGCGCATCGATTATCCGCTTCACTATTGCCAAGCCTAGACCCGTCCCATTAGATTTGGTCGTGAAGAGCGGATTGAAGAGCTTTGGGATATGCTCCTCGGCGATGCCCACGCCATTATCCGCGATAGTGAGCTTGACGGAGGCGCCTTCTTGCGTAGCGATGACATTAATGCATCCCCCGTTCGGGAGGGCCTGTATCGCGTTCGTCAGCATGTTGGTCAGCGCTCGCTTCAGCATGTTTGCGTCAGCATAGACTGAAACGCCTTCACCTATGTCGCCCTTGATGTTCACGGTCTCCGGGACGCTAAGTGAGAGGACGGTTTCATCGATGAGGCGGCGGAGGCCGACATTTGCCCTCTCAAGCTTCAGCGGGTGCGCAAGATCCTGCAGGTCCGAGACGATTTTGTTCATGTAATCCACATTCGATTTCATCCTAACGAGAGACCGCTCAAGAAATGCCCGCTCATCGGACATCCCCATCGATTTCACCACGTCGCCCATCAGATACATCGTATTAACGAGCGACTGGAGCGGGTTGCGGAGGTCATGACCAACCATGGTGGCAGTCTCTCCTATCGCAGCGAGCCGCTCGGCCTCCATGAGACGCTTGGTCCTTTCTTCGACCAGCACCTCAAGCTGAACTGTGTGGCGCCTCAATTCGTCCTCCAGACGCTTCCGATCCGTGAGATCCACTATCGAGATGAGGACCCGCGATAGCGAGTTTTCATGGCCGGGGACTATTGACCATTTCAGCCTAGTGAATATTTGTCTGCCATCAAGGGCGTAGTTTATGCCGTCGTCCTCGAAGACGGTCCGCTTTTCAAGTATCCGAAGTAGCTGTTCCTTGAACCGCGCATATGAGTCCTCGCTGAAGAAAGCGTTGTAATTCTTTGTGAACTCGACCTTGTCCTTCACGCCGAGGAGTTTCAGGGCGGCGGTGTTCATGAAGTTGGTCTTCACAAGCCTGAGCAGGTCGACAACCTCGTGGGGGTTTGAGCTGAAGTATGCGTTGAAGTCCGAGACGCCTTCGGACTGCTTCGCATCCAGCCAGGCTCGTACCTGCGAATAATCCTCCTCGATCAGAGCAATGGGCGATGCCTCAAAGAGCATCCTGTATGAGTCGCTGCTCATCAGCAGCTCGCATTCAGTCCTTCGCATCTCAGTGATGTCCAAGCCGGAACATATGGCGCCCGTGATATTGCCAACGCCGTCCCGTAGGCGGTGGCAGTCCCAGGATATTATGCGCTCATCCCCACCGGCGGATCTGAATGACCCCTCGTATTGCAACATGGAGATCGGACCGGACATGAACCGGTCGAGGCGCATTCGCAACTCTTCGCCGCCGGCAGCATAAATGAATCGGTCGAGACAGTTGGTGCCGATCAATTCAGACCTCTTCGTGCCCAATACTTCAGACGCCTTCTTGTTCGCATAGATGATGAGACCGCGCCTGTCGATCACGATGACCATGAATTTGAGGAGGTCGAAGTACTCAAAGCGCTCAGGATGTTGAATTACGGCATCCATCAGATCCATTGAGGTCACTTGTGATAAAGGTGTCTTTCAAAAAATATTGAATAAGTATTATAAATAGGCAACACCCTCTGCCATCATTTCAAATGGAAGCATGCCCCGATAGCACTCCAACAGGAGTCAGCGCATGAGGCGGTTCCTGAATTCCTTCAGATCGCCCACGAAGTTCCTGCCTCGCCTTCTGCCTCCATGCTGCCTGTCAAGGAAGAATGCTCGGAGGCCGGCCTTACGTGCCCTTATGTAGTCCAGCTCAAAGCTATCGCCGACATGTGCCATCTCGCATGGCAGTATCCCCATCTTCTCGCAGACGACCCTATATGATGCCGCATCCTTCATGGTTCCGAAGTCAGATACCGTAGAGAAGGTCTTCACGAAGCAGTCCTTGAACAGACCGGTAGTGACGTCGAGGAAAAGCCTTGCAGAGTTGGAGATCACTATCAGCTGATACTCCTCCATTAGGGCGTCCAAGACCTCGGCCACCTCGGGGAAGGGCGTCACTGCGTCCCTGTACTGCATCACGAAGGTCTTTGGATTCAGATCGAGCCTGTAGCGCTTTATCCAGTATGCTAGGTCATACCACTCCATCCTCTTCGGCCCGATGGAGTCGTAGTCCGCGAAGAGCTTGTTCTTTGCGTCTTCAAGGGGTATCCCCCAGCTCTCAGAGACCTGTTGCGGGAGCGCCTCGAGCCACACGAGGTCGGCGAAGGAGGAGGTGACGAGCGTGCCGTCTGCGTCGAACGAGATCGTTTTGATCCTGGATTTCTTGTTGGTCATATGAATCACTGGGCGATGTGTTCTAGGAGTATCCTCAAGCCTATTGCTATCAAGATCATGCCGCCGATAATCTTTAATCTGTTCCCAAAGAGCTTTGCCAGCCGGCTGCCCAAGGTGGCGCCCAGAGAAGAGAGCGTGAAGCAGACAGTGCCAGTCACGATGGCAGGGAGGGCTATCGCCGCGCCAATCAAGGATAGGCTTATGCCGATCGCCAGAGCGTCGATGCTCGTCGCTATCGAGAGGAGCAGAAGCGCCCACAGGCCTAGCGATTCGGTGCCTCCTGACCCATCCTCTTCAGATCGGGCTTCGTAGATCATCTTTGCGCCGATTGCAGACAGGAGAATGAATGCTATCCAGTGGTCAACGCCGGATATGATGGAGATGAACGAGGCGCCTGCCAACCAGCCGACCGTTGGCATCAATGCTTGGAAGGCCCCAAAAAATCCACCTATCTTCAGTGCCTGGGGGCGGCTGATCTTACCGATCGATGCCCCGCGGGCAACCGCGACCGCAAGGGAGTCCATCGAGAGCCCTATCGCCAAGAGGAAGATCGTGATCAGGTCCATATGGCGCCCCCTTCCGT
Source organism: uncultured Nitrososphaerota archaeon (assembly GCA_964513415.1). Taxonomy (GTDB): domain Archaea; phylum Thermoproteota; class Methanomethylicia; order Methanomethylicales; family Methanomethylicaceae; genus Methanomethylicus. The sequence goes on along the minus strand of CAZEMX010000016.1, from coordinate 25,038 downwards.
TCCTTCCGTTATTTCACTGCTGCGGATAAGCCTTTCTAGTGGCGCAGGGGGGCTCATGACCTTAAATGGAAAGAAGGTTGCGTTGGGGCAGGGCGGCAGCGATCAGGAGTCTGCGGGCCGATACTCCACTCTTCTTGAGCTTGGCAGCCTTCCCGTAAACTCCAGTGGCAGCGATCAGGAGTCTGCGGGCCGATACTCCACCCATTCGCTGGTAATTCTGGCGGCGTCCTTGTCAAGAATGAGCTCAACGAGCTTGAGCCCGACATCCATTGACGAGGATATGCCGGCGCCAGTAACTATCTTGTCCTCGACGACGACGCGCTTCTTCACGGGGGTGCAGCCGTAATTTGCCAGCTGGTCGACGACAGTGTGGAACGAGGTCGCCTTCTTGCCCTTGAGTAGCCCCGCTTCGGCAAGGATGAATGCGCCAGTGCACACAGATGCGATAAGCTTCCCTGCGGCGTGGGCCTTCCTTATCTGCGACAGAATGCGCTCGTCCTTTTGAGCTTTGAGCCTGCCCGGTCCGCCCGGGACGAGTATGACATCGTAGTCAGGAAGCGACTCGATAGGCTTGTCCGCGATTATCTTCAGGTCGTGATAGCACTTTATCGGTCCTACTTCGGTGCCCACAGTCTCAAGTTCAAAGTAGGCATCCTTCAGGACGTTCTCCCGGTACAGGCGCCTCGTGGCGCCGAGGACTTCCCACATGCCAGCCAAGTCAAGCTCTTCGAGGTCCTGGAAGACCAGGACTCCAACTTTTATCACTTTTACCATATATTGCTCCCACACAATGCTCTTTTCAAAAATCGTCAGATATCTTGTGTCGGATGCGGTTATAAATCCCTCGCACCCGATGGATGGCAGAGGCCGTTTGGAAAAGGAAAAAAAGCAGTGCACAGATAGTCATCACAGGTGGGAAGGATGGCACACGAGAGGGAGGTGGTCAGGGTCGACTCGAAGGGGAGGGTAACGATCCCTGCGCACATAAGGGAGGAGCTGGGCATGCACGAGGGGGCATATGCCATCGCACAGATGGACCACGACGCGAAGGCCGTTACCGTGAGCCTCTTCGCTGGAGCGGATGCAAGGCTCATCGAGATGCGTCTGAAGATACCTGACAGGCCTGGCGCCCTTGCAAGGGTGGCCAGGACGCTGAGCGAGCTCAACATAGACCTGGTGATGTCCAGCTCTAGGACCATCAAGAAGGGCGACTCGGCAGAGTGGGTAGTGATAGCCGACTTCTCGCAGAATGACAAGACACCCAAGGAGATCAGTAAAAAAATAATTGAGAATAGGGACGCCACGAGTGTGGAGTTCAGGGAGATGTCGCTCTAGCGGGTCACTTTTGGGCGCATCTCTTGCAGATGACTTTCTTGAATAGCCCTAGTTTCTTCTGTAGCACCATGCAGCTCGGGCAGACGGGCCTCAGGCATGAGGGGCATGTCACGACGTGCTCCTTGCAGACGTCCTCGCCGCAGACTGAGCACTTCTCGACGCATGACTGACAGAACATCCGATCGCAGACCTTGCACTTGTGCCGCACCTCATTGCTGCAGAAAGTCTTGCCGCAGGCGCTACAGATCCATGAATCGTTCTTGCAGACCTCTTCATGGCAGATGTCGCATTTGACCACGTGGTTCTCGCAGAAGACCTCACCGCAGATGCTGCACCTGACCTGCTCGATCAGGCAGAGCTCCTTCCCGCACTTTTTGCAGTATGCCACATGGGAGGCGTAGTGCTCTGCACAATACGAACGTTTGCAGGTCGGGCATACCTTTAGGTGCTCCTTGCAGTAGCTCTTGTCGCTGCAACTGACGCACTCGCCCGCACATTCGTCGCATATCTTCTTACCACAGACCGCGCATGTGCTGGTGGGCTCGTCAAGGCAGAAGACCTTGCCGCAGTCGGGGCATGTCCATACGTGCTCTGAGCAGGCGCTCCTCCCGCAGGCACTGCAGGTCTTCAGGTGGCTGGCGCAGTACATGTTGCCGCAGGTATAGCAGAATACGCCCCCCTCAAGGCTTTCGATCGTGGCTCCGCATTCGGAGCATGAGCCGTATATCCCCCGCCCGTTGACCGCGTTCCATTCCATCCTGAAGTCTCTTGAGAGCTCGTTGAACGTGACGCGCACCAGTGCCTCAAAGTGCGGAACCCAGATCAGCTGCAACGCCTGCACATCCACCTCCTCGATCTTGGGTTGGAAGACGATGCTCTGAAGTGGGGCATCCATGATCGCGTCCAGCTCCTTCTCGGAGTTTGCGATCTCCCTTTTGAACGCGCTCTCGATTGCATCCTCGCTGCGGCGGTGCGAGACGATCTTCTCCTTCAGCTCGGCGAGACGCTTCTCGAGCCGAACGAGCCTTGCCTCCCGGGTCTGTATCTGTGATGACAACTTGAGAGTCGACTTCTCCCCGGATTCCGCACGCCTCTTCTCCTTCTCGAGGGACTTTATCTCGTTCTTGATCTCACCGACGAGCTTCTCGATGCTCGCGTATTCATCCTCAGCAACGCCGATGTCGCCCTTTGCAGCCTGCAACCTCTGTGCATAGCTCTGCTTCAGCTCTGAGGCCTTCGCAACCTTCATCTCCCTGAGCCTCTCGGCAAGCCTTGACCTGAAAGCATCCAGCGACTCGCCAGGCTGAGAGTATATCCCAAGGTCCCGGTGGTAGAAGACGGTCTGCGTCAGCTTTGAGGCGGTGAAAGCCTTCAACGGACCCTTGATATGGTCAATCCCGGAGTCGTTCACTAGGTATGGAGATGTCGGCGCGTGGCTGCCCTCCCGCGTTGGGCTTGGCGCTGGCGGATGGTCAAGAATCTCGCTAGGCATCAGGTTGTAAGCGGATTCGTGGCGCCAGTCTATCGTTGATACTGACGAGTCGGCCGGCACAAGCCTGCGCAACCTCTCCTTGAGCTCGATATCAGGCCCCCGCCTCTGGGAGACGACTGCGACCTCGCAGAAGAGGGATGGCATATACTTCACCTCGGACTTGAGGACCTCGACGATGTCCAACGATTTTATGTCTTTCATGGTGTTCTCGAGATGCCTCTCATCGATGATCACAGGCATGTATAGCGACGGCAGCGAAGCGGGCAACGCTGGTGGCGATCCGGGGGCAGCCTTTATCTTCATCAGGCGGTCCTTCAGCTGCGCCATACGGCGCTTCATCTTCTCGCGTTCCTCGGGTGAGACGAAATCGAGCGGATTGAATCCAGGCGCCCCATGGGTCGTCTCCCGCTGCCTCACCCGTATGATCAGGGGCAGCCTCTCGACGACATCCCCGGTGATTATGGCCTGCCCTGACTCGAGCCAGCTTATGTCGTACTCCCATCCTTTGTCGAGACCGCCGCTCTCTACAGCGATCCGGATATCGTTCGGGTCGGTAAGGCGGTGGATTATCCAGGTGCCCGAGAGGCTCCTCACGGTCATGTCGAGGAGCTGAGGTCGCTGCGTGAGGACGATCAGGTTGGCGCCGAATTTTCTGCCCTCTTGCGCAAACCGCCGAACCAGCTCCAGCGTCAAGCGGGAATTTGGGTCGTCCTTCTTGTTCCTTCCGGCGAAGAGGTGCGCCTCATCGAGAGCCAGGTAGAAGGGCGGCACCTGCATCACCATTACCGCGTCGAGGAGCTTCGCAAGCAGCTTACTGACGATGGAGTGCTGCTCCGCCGAGGATATCCCCCTCAAATTAATGATTGTGCATTGCATCTGCGATACGATGTCCTCCGGCCTGCTGCTGTCCAGAGCGGAGAGATCGATGTCCGCACCGGGATTGAACGCCATGTCGGCAAACTCGATTATCTGTTCAGAGTAGGCGTGAGGCTCCACGTGGAACTCAGTCGAGGCAGCCTCTGCCGGAACCTTAAGGCTGGAGTACTCGCCGTGGGCATCTATTATCACCAGCGGTATGCCTTTCTTGATCAGCTCCTCCGCGAGCACGCCCATGGTATATGATTTGCCGGCACCTGGCTTGCCGACGACGAAGATGCGGGTCAGCCTCTTTATCGGAAGCCAGACGCTGAAGTTCATGGACTTCAGCTTCCCGATGTAGGTGCCTTCCGACTCGCGTGTCTCCAAGCCCAGGCAGCGCCTTACGGAGGGCTCTGACGCGGGGAAGACCTCGGAGCCTGGCACAAACGGCGTCTTGGGGGGCATTCCGATCACGGCGCATTCGCCCAGCGACTTGTCACCCGTCCTCCTGACGTCCTTTATCATGACAAGGTATGCCCTTCCCTCGTGAGTTACCTCAAGATAGTCGTTCTTGCCGACGCCCTCTGCCTTTATCTCGATCAGGAATGATTCCGTTCCGGTCTCTCCTTCTATCCTGCCTACTGAAAAAGGCGAAGCAGGTTTCTCCAAACCAATTACCTCTCAATACAAGGATAGTTGGCGAACATTTATAATTTGTTCGGAGGGCACGCATCATGGATTCCTGAGGTTTGATCGCGGTATTCTAAAGAAAAACGAATTTTCAAGTATGATATACGAACTAATCATGTAAAAAAATATTCCTTTTTAGGAAAAAAAAGACGAAAAAGTTTATATAAGGTTCCTCGGGTTATCTGTGCGAGGGCTTGCAATGTCAGGCATCACTAAGGTCAAGATACTGGATACGACACTGAGGGAGGGCGAGCAGACCCCAGGCGTTTCATTCGGCGTTGACGAGAAGGTCGAGATCGCCAGGAAGCTGGACGAGGCAAGGGTTCACATGATAGAGGCGGGGCACCCTGCGGTGTCGCAGGATGTCGCGGCAGCGATAAAGAAGATCTCAGCGGCAAGGCTGGACGCGGAGATACTGGCGCATAGCCGCGCCCTAATCCAAGACGTGGACGCTGCGATAGCGTGCGATGTGGGCAGAGTCGCAATATTCATCGGAATCACGCCCAGGAAGCTCGATTCCATGAAGATCACCAGAGAGAGGGCGATCGAGCTCGCTGTGGCCAGCGTCCAGCATGCGAGGGACCACGGGCTGAAGGTGAGGTTCACGGCGGAGGACGCGACCCGGGGCGACTATGACTTCGTTGTAAAGATCTGCAGGGCTGCAATCGAGGCCGGCGCAGACAGGATAAGCATACCCGACACGGTAGGCATAATGACGCCTGAGAAGATGAGGGCGCTGTTCGCAAGGCTGCACGAGGACCTGAACGCCGAACTCGACGCGCACTGCCACAATGACCTTGGGTTCGCGGTGGCGAACGCGGTTGCAGCCATCGAGGGTGGCGGAACGGCGGTCCATACGACCGTGAACGGGCTCGGCGAGCGTGCGGGGATCACCCCGATGGAGGCATTTGCGGTTGCCATGAAGGTCCTCCACAATGCGGAGTCCGTCGACCTCTCGAAGCTCCCGGAGATATCGATGCTGGTTGAGAAGTACAGCGGGATACCTGTCCCTCCAAACCAGCCGATAGTTGGCGAGAACTCGTTCTCGCACAAGGGCGGCGTGCACGCGGCGGCGGTCATATTCGATCCAGTTACCTATGAGGCGTTCTCGCCCAGCATCGTCGGCAGGCAGAGGGAGATCGTCATCAGCAAGTATTCAGGCAAGGTCGCGGTCGAGGACCGCCTGAAGCGCCTGGGGGTCGCGCTCGCGGATTCAGAGCTCTCCACGGTCCTCGCTTCCATAAAGGAGAGGGCGGACGTAAGGAGCTTCCGGGACACCGATCTCCTCGAGCTTGCAGAGAAGGCAACCGGAAAGAGGCTCGAGGTCCATGTCCCCAAGAAGATAGAGGCGCTGGTGATGGTCAAGTGCGAGTCCAATGTCTACACGACGGCGGTGGCACGCCGCATACTCTGGATAAAAGGGGTGGATCGTGTTCTTGAGGTCAGCGGCGACTTCGACATAGAGGCGCGCATCAACGTCGACTCGATCAGCCAGATGAATGATGCGCTCGAGAGCATAAGGGTGATCAAAGGAGTTACGGCCACCAATACGCGGATGGTGCTCAAGAAGTTCAATTCTAACTGCAGCTAAGTGTTAAGGGCATCCATTAATGCCAATAAACCTTACCCTTTCTTTTCTATTCGCATCGCGACGCCGCCTGAGGATCCTGAGCTGACAAGGGGGAGGGGGGGCAAAACGCCCGAGAAGATTCCCGCACGGTTTACAATCGTTATATGGACTGTAAAATTAATGGCGACTGCCCAAACCGTGTTGCTGCTGTCCTTCCAACTATTTTTTGGTTCAGAGTGTTCTTTCCCAAGTGTATTAAAAACTGAGGGCAGCCTGAGCGCCCCCTTCCCATCATCGGTCAACTCGTAATCCCCATACGTATTGGCCCTAACAAGACCCCTCAATTTGTCTAGGTGGAAGGTCAGGCGACCACTGCTCTCTGCCGACATTCCTTTTTATTTCAGAAAAAGCCAATGGTGCTTCTTTTACCGATTCAAGTATCTTTATTCTAAGTGGATGACCCAGACTCTCAAAAAGGGCTTCCTTCGACAGTTCTTCATTGGGACTGTCGCTTTTGCATGATTTACATTCGCAACTCAAAGTATTTAATTCCTTATTCCTAGACTGTTTTTGCGAATAAAAACCAATTTGTGCTTATTCGTGAGCAGGATAAACAGGGAATGCAAGTTGTAGGCGGTTGGAGGCTTCAGGATGAACATGAACCGGGCCGATGCGCTGAGGCTGGTGAGGGAGCACGTTGCCAAGGAGAGCAACGTGAAGCACATGATCGCAGTCGGTGCGATAATGAAGGAGCTCGCTTCAAGGATGGGCGAAGATCAGGACCTGTGGGAGCTTACGGGAATACTCCACGACATCGACTTCGAGAAGTGCGGCGGCATAGAGAGGCACACCCTGCTTGCGAAGGAACTCCTCTCAGGCAGAGTTGACGAATGCGTTGTGGAGGCGATAATGGCGCACAACTACGAGAAGACGGGGGTGATACCCGACTCGAAACTCAAAAGGGCGCTGGTAGCGAGCGATGCCGCGTCGGGGCTCATCGTGGCGGTAGCGCTGGTGGTGCCGTCAAGGAGGCTTGCCGACGTTAAGGAAGGGAGCCTGATGAAGAAGTTCAGGTCAAAGGAGTTCGCTAGGGGATGCGACCGTACTAGAATGTGCCGCTCATCGGAGCTCGGGTTCGGCATAGAGGAGTTCATGTCAATAGCCCTTTGCGGCATGCGGAGGGCGGCCCCCGAGCTCGGACTTTGAGCGCATGCTGTAGACTGCTGCCCAAAGCATAAAAAAGTGTGTCTGAGGAAGCGCTCAGACCAGTGCGTTCTCGGCAGAGCGCCCGCAGACGCACTTCCTAGCAGCGGTAAGCCGGGGCACCAGGTCTGAAATGAGGGACTTGACCTTCTCCACATTGGATTTTAAGGTTTCAACAACCTCCTGCGCGGTCACCGGCTTGTCGGCCCAGACGTCATAGTCGGTCACCGTTGCAAGGGTCGTGTAGCATATCCCCGCCTCCCTTGCCAGCGCAACCTCTGGCAGCAGAGTCATGCCTATGATGTCGGCGCCCCATGATCGGAAGAGCCTCGACTCGGCCCTCGTAGAGAAGCGCGGCCCCTCGATGCACACATAGGTTGCCGGCGTGTGGAACCTGAGATTCAGCCTCTTTGCTGAAGCCGCCGCGATGCCGTTCAGCTCCGTGCAGAATGGATCCGCCAGAGAGAAGTGGCCCACGACTGCCCCGTCATAGAACGAGTATGCGCGGTTCTTCGTAAAGTCGATGAACTGGTCGGGTATGATGAGGTCTCCGGGCTTCATCTCCTCCTTTAGGCTCCCGACCGCGGAGGGCGCGAGTATGCGCTTGACCCCGAGATCATGCATGGCCCAGATATTGGCGCGGTAGTTGATCAGGTGCGGAGGCACGGTGTGGCGCCGCCCATGTCTTGCCAGGAAAGCGACCTTAACGCCTTTGAGCGTCCCAATGGAGATGGTGTCAGAGGGCGCCCCGTATGGCGTGTATACCTTCTCCTCTACGGTCCCTCCGAACATCGAAGGGTCGTAGAAGCCGCTTCCGCCGATGATTCCGACTTCGGCCTTGCATTCGTTAATCATAATCACACCGCCTTACATTATTGTCCATATCTATAAAAAAGGTTGCATGTGCAGGGCCTCGAACCCTGCAGGCACTACTCGGGCAGCGCATATCCTCCATTGACCCGGCGGATGCCGCCCTTGGATACGAGGCTCTCGACGGCCTTCTCGTAGAACCACTTGTCGAAGGTTACACCGCACAGGTCGGGGAACCTCGCGGCGATCTCTTCAGTGGTCCACACCTTCTTCCCGCGGTCCTCAGACATTATCCTCTTGACGAAACCTATGATGTCCTCCAGCCTCGTCCATGGATACTGGTACCAGTACCATCCTTTGACCTCCTCAGCATAGAAGTCAGGGGTGACCTTGCTCGTAGACGAGATCCACTGCAGCGTGGCGACCTTCAGTTCGCTGGGCTTGCATTTGGCCCAGACGTGGTCCTTGGCTATCACTATCGAGTCGCCGGTATCGGATATGTCGTCGACGATCAATGCCTTCTTTCCGGTCAGGTCGCATGCCAGGGGGTGCCTCACGCCCGCCTCCTTTGCCATCTGGGCTGCGGAGGGCCAGTGCGTGATCTGCAGGGATACGAGCTCGCCGACAACAAGCTTGTCGCAGATCATCCTTGCAGGGACATAGCCCCCGCGCGAGATGGCGATAATGGAATCAGGGCGCCAGCCTGAAGAGTAAATCTTGTCACTTACGATTCGGCTCCATTCCTCGACGTTGTTCCACTCCACTTTTATGCAATTGATCTTGGGCAACGAGACCACCATAAGAACGTAGTTGCAATCGCTTTTTAAGATTAATCATCGGGATTTATAGCGACGCAGGGTAACTTTAGAGTATGGCTGCCCCAATCAGAGGATGCATCGGGAGGTTGCAGTTGGGCGAAGGCCTGCCTGTCAGGGTGGCAGGGGTGGTTAACCTGAGCCCGGAGTCCTTCTACAAGGGCTCGGTCGCGGCAGGCGTGGAGGAGGCCTGCAGATGCGCAGGCAGGATGGTAAACGAGGGTGCCGACGCCATAGATGTTGGCGCAATGTCGACCGCCCCTTATCTGGACGGGATGGTCGGCGAGGATGTGGAGATGGAGCGGTTGGTCCCGGCGGTCAGGGCGATCTGCGAGTCACAGTCGGCGGTCGTTACTGCAGACACCCAGCGCGGCAGCGTGGCGGAGGCCGCTCTGGGGGCGGGCGCGGCCGCGATAAACGACGTCTCGGGAGGCTGCGACAGGAGGCTGCTTGAGGCTGTCGCGGAGCAGGGCGCATCCATAATCATCCTGCCGAGGCCGCCGAGGAGGGATGGGGGGACGGTCGAATCGACGCTCGCGGGGCTGAGGGACGCAGTGGGTGCGGCATTGGACGCAGGAATAAAAGAGGCGAGGATAGTCATCGATCCCGGGATCGGGTTCTTCAGGCAACTGAGCACGCCATGGTACGAGAGGGACGCGGAGGTGCTGGCGAACCTGGGATTGATGCGGGAGCTGCGCAGGCCGGTCTATGTCGGCGTTTCCCGCAAGTCGTTCATCGCGAAGCTGACCGGCGCCGAGGACCCTTCGGACAGGCTCGGCGGGTCTATTGCGGCCGCGGTCCTGGCGGTTGCCAACGGCGCATCCATGGTGAGGGCGCATGATGTCTTCGAGACCGTGCAGGCGGTAAGGTTGACGGAGCGCATTGTCGAGAGGGCGCAGGGCGCGAATGCCAGAAGAGAAGGGCAGTAGCGTTGCCGCACGTCGCCGTTTGATGGGTTGGGCGCTCAGAATTGAGACGACTCTTCGGGTTTTGGCTCCTTGGCGACTATGACCAGCGCGATTATAGTCAGCAGGCCCAAGATGCCGCTCAAGAGGAAGGGCATTGAATGGGAGACGTTGTCGTAGACTATGAAGCCGATGATCGGGCCGAGGAACGACCCAATTCCGAAGAAGGTCTCGAAGATGCCCGTCAAGGCGCCCCTCACCTTCCTCGGGAAGAGGTCCTGCTGCAGTGCAGTATACGCCGGTGATGTCATGCCATATAGAGCGGACCTTATGGACATCATTACGCCGATCTCTGTTAAGTTCTTGGAGATGGGCATCACAATAGTGAATAGCTGGGCCAGCGAGGTGAAGATGGCGATCATCCTCCTCTTGCTGAACCGGTCGGCGAGCCTCCCTGCGTACAGCTGCGCGAACAGCATTATGACTCCTGCCACAGTGAAGATCACGGACATGCTGTCGGTCGCTTCGCTGTAGGAGAGGGCGTACTCGTGCTGGACGAAGTATGCCAACAGGGGCTCGATGAAGGCGGTGGCGAACCCGTATGAGAGCCCCACGAAGAGCATCGCAATTATCGTCTTCCGGTACTTCTCGTCGATCTCCCGGAATGGCAGATGCATCTGCAGGTGCTTCTTGCTTACCGACATTGCCGATACTTGCGGCGACTTGACGGTGAAGGCCACCAGCAGCAGTGCTGCTGCAGATGCGATGGCGCACGCGTAGAAGGGCGCGCGGTAACTATCCAGAAGGCCCATATGCAGGACGTTTTCGGCATACCATTTTATGGACCCTCCAATGCCAGGACCAATTGCCCACCCGCTCATCGATATGGCGTTGTAGATGCCTATCGCGTTGCCGCGCCTCCCAGGGGGAGTCAGATCCCCAATCAGGGCAGTGGCTGGCGGCCAGACCATCGCTGATGCGACACCCTGGATGGCGCGGTAGACCAGCAGCTCCTGCCAGCTCTGCGCCGTGCCGAAGAGGACAGATACAACAGTGTAGATGAGGAGGCCTGCAAGTATCAGCCTCTTCCTGCCTAGCCGGTCCGATAGCGCCCCGGCAGGCGCGGCGAGGAATGTCCTCGTAAGGAGGAATGCCGAGGTGAGGAGTCCGACCTCCAGCCCGGAGGTGGTGCCGAGCATCTGCGCATAGTAAGGCAGGAATGGCACGATTATGCCGAAGCCCAGCATGACCACCGCGGCAGAGATCGAGAGGGCCAGCACTGAGGCAATCAATAATAACCCTTACCTTCGCCGCATGACCGCCACAGCAATCACTGCTACGCCGACTATAACCAAGGCCAGAGGCAGAATGTAGATGCCGAAGGGGAACAGGAAGAAGCGCTGTGCCAGCGACATCAGACCTGCCATGAGGATTATCACGCCAATTATCGCGACCACGATCAGCCCACTATTGGTTGGATGCGAGGCGCTGTAAGAGGAAGGGGCAGCCTGCCCGCCCGGTGCGGGCGATGTAACGTAAGGTGAAGGGGGTATGATAAGCCATGCCAATAGATAGAGGAGTATTCCGCTGCCAGCCGCAAGGGTCAGTATGACCCAGGCAATCCTCACCAAGGAGGGGTCGATGCCGAAGTACTCGGCTATGCCCCCGCATACGCCGCCCAATATGCGGTCGTTTGATCGATAGAGGCGCTTGCCATAACCAGACATTGGAAACACCGATCTAGTTCTGCATAAGCCAAAAAAGTATAAAAAATTGTCGAAATCACTGCTTGCGGGCGAATAGCTTCGTGATGACCTCTTGTCCATTCAGAGTTCCGAGCGATCCCCTGCTGCAGGCAGTCTCCCCGAACTCCATAGTCCCGTCTCTCTCGATGCCGATCCCAGCGGCAACCAGCGGCACGGTATCGTCTGAGTGCGCCTTCATCTCGCAGGGGGTGGAGTGGTCCGCAGTCACGATTATCACTGTTTTCTCGTAGTCGATCTTCAGGTTCCTGAAGAAGTGGGCATCTATGAGCTCGATCGACTTCATCTTGGATTTGCAGTCGCCGTCGTGCGCAGGCTCGTCGGGACCCTTTATGTGTATGTAAACGCCGCCGTAGCTCTCGAGCAGATCCGATGCAAGCTCTGCCCTGCGCGAGTAGTCAACAGCCAAGTCGCCGCTTGGTTTGGGCAGCTCGACCAAATCCATGCCGCACAGCATCGCGATTCCGCGCTCCACAGGCATCTCGACCAGCGATGCGAACTCGACCCCGTAAAGGGCATTCACCTTCTTGAAGTCAGGGAGCCGGTCTCCCGCGTCCCTTGAGAGTATGGCGTTTGCTGGAGGCTTGCCGCCGTCCCGCCTCGCCTTGTTCAGCGGGTGACCTTCCAATACATCGTGGCTCTTGACCGTGAACTCCTGGAGGAGGTCCGCGGCGGCCTTCGCCTCAAGCGTCTCGTCCAAGGCCTCGCACTTGGCGATCTTGTTATTGAAACTCTTGAGTGCGAGCCCTAGACCTTCCATCTTCTGGTAGGCAGGGTCAGTGTTTGAGATGTTCCCGGAGAGCTTGCCTGTATTCTTCCTGATTACGAGTACACCCCGGTGGCCGACCGTGCTCATGAACTCGAATTCAGCTGGGTGGGACTCGAGCTTGACCTCTCGGTTGATGGCGTCTGCCAGAACCTTGGCTTCCTCGGTTGTCAAAGACCTGCCGCATCGCCGGTCCACGATCCCCATCTCATGGTCAACTGTCGCAAAGTTGCACCTCACTGCGAGGTTTCCGTTGTTGAATTCCATCATCGATCCGAATGCCTCGATTGGGCCACGACCGGTGTAGGTCTTCACCGGATCGTACCCCAGCATGCTTATGACTGCGACATCCGATTCGGGTGCTATGCCCTTCCCCACAGTGTATACGACCCCCGAACTGCCACGGGCAGCGATGGCGTTCATATATGGACGGTATGAGGCCTCAAGAGGAGTCTTTCTCCCGAGCTTCGCGACAGGTCTGTCGCCCAAGCCGTCAAGGAGCACATATAGCAGACGCTTCGCATACATGAAAAACTACCCTTAAAAGCTCATCCAGCACGGATATTTATGGTTATTCGAGATTTCCAGACCGGGCTATATCGCCGCCCGGTAGATCTGTGCCTGGACCTCCTCCGGCGACCTTGACGTGTTCGCAATGTAGATCTCGGCACTATTCAGAAGCGAGCGGAAGAATGCGGAGCGTATCTTCATCTTCCTCTCGTCCCTCACCATCTGATGCGGGTTGTAGAAGTCGTTCCTTACGAGGTAGTCGATGGCTTCGCCGCTCTCCAGAGGGCGGATGACCGAGTTATCGCCCGCGTCCCGCTTAAGCAGGATCACCTTCTTCAAGGTCGTCAGCGGGACGACGCCTTCGTTCCCGACAACCCATCTGGCATTGACCACTGCCCTGCCCTTCTTGTCGAATAGTGCGCCGTCGAGCATGTTCTTGTATTCAGACCAGATCCTTCCAAGGTCAGCGTCGACATAGCAGTTCTTCTCTGAGCCGAAGGCTAGCGCGCTGCGCTCGAACATCCTGACGAAGAACCAGTCATCCGCTAGGAGCCTTACGCAGGCATTCCTGAGCAGGCCCCAGCTATGCGTGGTTTTCCCCACGCCGCTTGGGGCTATGAGTGCGACGCCGTGCCCCTGTATATCAAGGGCGGCGCCATGTATCGAGTGGATATCATGGGCATCCTCAAGTATGTCGCCTGCAATCGCCAATGCGACGCTCTTGATCCAGCCATAGTAATCGAAGTTGTATATGAATGCGGTCTTGGTGAGCGGGTCGTACTTCACATGCGGAGGGGTGGCGGGTTCGTCGATCGTGATTATTCTGCCATGCGACCGCTTGCTCTCGTCCGAGGAGTAGAAGTTGTCAGACCAAACGTCTGCAAAGACCCTGCTACCGGTGATGAGCTTTATGCAGCAGCCATAAACGTCTGCCTTGCGGGTGAACATGGGCAGGGACAGGTACTTGGAGTACAGCTCGTGCTTTTCATCAGGGGTTATTTTCTTAATCTCGTATGGCATGTAGCCGCATCCCTCGGTAATCAACATCTGTCGAGGGTGGATAAAAAACAATCTGCTGGCAGGCATGACCTGCTGCCGCAAGCCACGGTAGCGGCTATATTTATCTTGATGCATGGAAACAGTATGCTATGGCTTCCGGGCAAGGCAACTACACGCGAGGCATTTCGTATGTCCTGTTGGCCGACCTGCTGTGGGGAACGGTCTTCTTCGCATCGCAGATCGGGCTGACGTACATTGGCCCATACAGCCTGCTATTCCTGCGCTTCGGGGTAGCATCCGCCGTGATAATGGCAACCATGCCTTTAATGGAAAAGAAGGTGCGCATTTTGCCCGAGTTGCGCAAGGGCTGGGTCTGGACATTTGGGCTGCTCTATACCCTTGGATTCGTGCTCCAGTATGTTGGGCAGGACATGACTACCGCCTCAGAGGCCACGCTCTTGGCAAACCTCTCCCCCATAATCATACCAATCTTTGCATATGCCATCTTGAAGGAGAAGGTCGGCAAGTTCCAGAAGTTGGCCATAGCCATGGGGCTCGCCGGGCTCTTGCTCGTCGCTAGCCCTCGCCTCAGCGTAGGGCTCAATGATGCCACAGGGAACCTGCTGCTCTTTTTGACGTCGGTCTTCTACGCGCTCTTCACAGTCCTCAACAAGAGGGCGCCGGTGGGGGCGTTGAGCGGCTCGCTTGCCATAATACTGATAGTCACGACGATCTCGTTGCCAATAGTCGCCATGATGGGTGGATTCGACGCGGCAATCATTTCGATGCCGCCCGTGGCATGGGGAGCGGTGATCTTCCTCGGAATCGCATGCACCCTCGTCGCGCTGACCAGCTACATAAAGGGGCTCACCATAGTTCCGGCGTCGCAAGCAGGGATACTATTCTTGGTCCAGATACTAGTTGGGCTGCTGCTCTCAACCATGGTCTTGGGCGAAACGTTGTCGCCAGGCCAGACGGCAGGAGCGGCCCTGACTGTCGCGGCACTCTTCATCGGGATACTGCGCAGGTGATCAGATAGCTGGCGCCTGTAGCAGGCCGGCAGGCGCGCTTCAATGACGGCAGACCCTGGAAAAGCGAAAGATAATAGGGGCTTGTGCGAATCGTGATTAGGTTAGCCGATAAAGCCAAGGAGGCACCCTTATGAACAGCGAGGATTGGCTCATCGACAGGCTCATGAAGGAAGGGGCCAGCTATGCAGAGGTGAGGCTCCAGAGGAACCTAGAGTATGGCGTCATACTAAGAAACGGCACGCCGGAGGCACCTGAGTATGGCGAGGCGTATGGCGTGGCGATCAGGGTAATATGCGACGGCGCGCTCGCATTCGCCTCGACAAATATGACTGGCAAAGAGCAACTCTTGGATGCGGGAATCAGGGCGATCAGGAGCGCAAAGGCGATAGCGGGAGCGAGCAAGCGGGTCAGCTTCTCTGCAGAAGCGCCCCACAGGCAGGATTGGGCGGCAGAGTGCAAAGAGGATCCTACAAAAATCGATGCCGCGGCAGTCTTGGATCTGCTGAGGTCGGTTGATGCGGAGATCGTTGGAACGAAGGGCGTGAAGTTCCCAAACAGGCTGCTCGCCTTCGGCGGCTCCATGGAGGAGAAGTACTACGCCAACAGCGAGGGAACAACGATCACCTCAAGGGTGCCGCGCGTAGAGGGGCAGTTCATAATAACCGCCTTTGATGCCGAAAAAGGGACGCTCCAACGAATCGTCCAAGTCGGCGAGTCCGGCGGATGGGAGAGGGTTGACGCCATGGATCCGGCGAGGGAGATGAGGGAGGAGGCGGAGGGCATGGCCAGAGTCCTCCTTGAGGGCAGGCAGGTACCGTCAGAACGCTATGATGTGGTCGTTGGGAGTGAAGTTTCAGGCATAATGGCGCATGAAGCCTGCGGGCACCCGCAAGAGGCGGACCGGATACTCGGGAGGGAGGCGGCCCAGGCAGGCGAGTCGTATGTAAAGGCGGACATGATCGGCAGGAGGGTCGGCAGCAATCTTGTGAACATCTCTGACTGCCCGTCGATTCCACACTCTTACGGCTTTTATCTTTACGATGATGAGGGGGTGGAGGCAAAGAAGAAGGAGCTGATGAAGGCGGGCGTGATAACGGGATTCCTCCACAACAGGGAGACTGCGCACGACTTTGGGGTTGCCAGCAATGCGGCGATGAGGGCGACATTGTATGCAAGGGAGCCGATCATAAGGATGTCAAACACCTACGTTGAGGCGGGCGACTGCAGCCTAGAGGAGATGCTTGAGGGCTGCAGGGCAGGCGTCTACGTCAAGAGCTTCCAAGAATGGAACATTGACGACCTTCGGTGGAACAACAGGTATGTTGGCCTTGAGGCTTACATGATAAGAGAGGGTGAGCTCGGCACCCCCATCAGGTCGCCCATAATCGAGGCTACAACCGACGTCTTATTTTCGAGCGTGGTGGCAGTGGGCAAGGAGGTCGGGTTCAAGGCGGCCACATGCGGCAAAGGGCAGCCGTCTCAAGGTGCCCCGGTCTGGACTGGCGGGCCTCCGATGAAGATGAGGGGCATTCTGATAAAGAGCAGATAAGCAGGATGCTCCAAGGAAAGAGCAAGAGTTCAAATTACTCTTAGTAATAAAACGATAGTTTAAAATATCTTGTATTAATATTCTGCGATGGTGACCGACCTTGAGAAGGCCCAGCAACGCGGGATTCAGCACGACTGCGATTCACGAGGGCGATACGGATGGCACGGATATTATCCAGCCCATATATCAGACCACCATATTCAAGCACCCCAATGGCAAGAAGATAAGGGGCAGGGACCTAAAGTACAGCCGCGAGGACAACCCGACGGTCAACCTCCTCGAGAGGAAGGTGGCGGCGCTTGAAGGGGGCGACGATTGCTTGGCATTCTCATCAGGCATGGCCGCGATCTCGACGGCCTTCATATCGAACGTAGGGAAGGGCGACGTGATAGTTACCTCTAAGGAGATCTACGGGGCGTCGCTGATACTTCTCAGGAATCTTGAGAAGTTTGGAATAATGGTAAAGAGCGTAATGAACGACGACCTTGCAGAGGCGATAGACTCAAAGACAAAACTAGTCTTCGTGGAGTCGATAACAAATCCGACGCTGAAGATACCAGATATAGAGGGCCTGATCGGCCTGTGCAGGGAGCAGGGAGCTACATTCATAATCGACAATACCTTCGCTAGCCCCGTCAACTTCAAACCATTAACAGTTGGGGCGGATTACGTCGTGCACAGCGCGACCAAGTACATCGGCGGCCACAATGACGCAACGGCAGGCGTGCTTACCGGCAGGAGCAGCGGTATCAATGCGGCGTGGGAGTGGAGGAGGAATCTGGGAGGCAGTCTAGATCCTTTTGCGGCATACCTTGTGATACGGGGGCTCAAGACTCTCAAGCTCAGGGTCGAGATGCACAACAAGAATGCAATGGAAGTGGCAAAATACCTGGAGGGGCACAAGAGAGTCACGAAGGTGCACTACCCGGGGCTGGAGAGTAGCCCATACAACAAAATCGGGAGGAGGCTTATGAGCGGCTTTGGCGGCGTGGTCTCATTCGATGTCGGCAGTGCAGAAAATGCGATGCGCCTGCTGGCGGCGCTCAGGATGACGAAGACCGCCCCAAGCCTAGGGGGCACAGAGACGCTGATAACCCATCCGACATCATCGTCCCATAAGGGGATCGAAGAGAGGGAAAGGATTGAGCTCGGGATAACGCCTGGTCTGCTGCGGCTCTCGGCAGGCATTGAGGATGCGAGCGACATAATCGAGGACTTGGAAAGGGGCCTCGACGCGCTCTAAGGCGAGGGCGAATCGCCGTCAGGGGAGAGTATGGCGCCGTTCCCGAATTCGTCGCTCAACGTTACGGTGAACGCCGCCTTGCCATCCATGGCTTCCTTTATCCTTTGCACGGCTACCTCTGCATTCTTCCTCTCGGCTTCGCCCAACGCACTACGGACGAGCTGCTCGCCCACCGCCAAAAAGCGGTCAAGGAGGCCCTCAATGTTGGTTATAAATGCATCTGATCGATTCCCAGGCACCAATTCGAGGCCCAGCTCCGGCACGGTAACCGTGGATGTTGATGATCGGATAACCCTGGCAGACAGGTCCCTGGGCGACCTGACATGATAGCTGACCTTGACCGGCCCACGATCTTCAAGTGAAATGACGTCGAAGACGCGGTAGCCGCAGTCGGGGCAGTTCATCGTTATCATTACTGCGTTTCCGAAGCGCGGAATGTCAGTATAGAGCTCAGTCACATTGAGCGCATCTTTGCCGCAGCTCGCGCATGTCGCAGTATAATGATTCTCGCCCTTAGCGATCTCCATAGATGCAACCGAGTAGAAACATTCCATTGTCAGTATTTATCTCTTTTTTTGCGGCGGCGCGGTCATATTTTTATCAGAGGAAGCGGTAGAATAACACGGCGTGTTTTTTATGAAGATGATAGAGGTAGTCTTTTTCAAGATCGGATCATGCGGCTCTTGCAACGTGGCACATAAGATCTTCATGGACTTGACGAACAGGATCAACGCCTATTTTGGAGAGCAGGTAATAGACCTGAAGGTCAACGACCTTGAGGATGAGGAGAGCTATAGGCTGGCAACCCAGCTGAACGTCTCGTCCGCACCGAAGTTCGTCATACACGGGGAGACATACGTAGGGGAGATCACAGAGGAGGGCCTCCTCGAGACGATCGCGAAGAAGATGGGAATGAAGGAGCATGACCTAGAGTGCCTTAGACGTGGACTTAAGGAGTATGGAGAGAAGGAGCGCGGGGCGGAATACACTGTCGTGCCTATAGGGGTGGTGAGGGTCGAGGCTGATGATGGCGAGGTCTCGAAGAGCACGGACGGCCTCAGAGGGATGGTAGAGGTCTTCGACAAGTACTCGAAGGGGCTTGAGGGCATCGAGGGATTCTCCCACATAATACTGTTCACGTTCCTAAACAAGGTCAGTGAGGAGGAGAGGCGCACCCTCATGGTTCGACCGAAGTGGCTTAGGGAGTTGGTTTCAAACCCTGACAACGTCCCGCAGGTCGGCGTCTTCAACACCCACTCGCCGGACAGACCTAATCCGGTAGGGATGACTGTTGTCAGGCTGATAAAGAGGAACGGTAACCGACTGTGCGTGGACGGCCTGGACCTATTTGACGGGACCCCGGTAATAGACATAAAGCCTTACACAATCGATCGTATCGAGAAGGACATGAGGTTCCCTGACTGGTACAACGAGATGATCTCGAGGCTGAAGGAGAAGCACGGCAAGGACTTCCAGCTCTAGGCATATGAGGATTGGTTCAATAAGAAGAGATATAACCAATATAATAATATAATAGATGATTGTATGTTAGCATTTCTTGTTTATGAATATGTAAGGTGAGGAGAAAATGGATTTTGGATGGGTAATCAACTTATTCGGAATAGCGTTCGATTACATCAAGAACGCAATAACCATGTTGCTCAATATGACACTCTTCAAGGTCAATCCTGACCTTGTTGATACGTTCTCAAGCACCATAACGCTACTCGTAACGTTCACTGCGATATACATCATCCTGGTCTTCGTGACCTCAGCCAAGAAGATCCTAGGGATAATACTGCTCCTTGGGTGGGTCCTGCTGATAGCAAGCATGTTCCTCACGGCACTTTAAGAGCGGGATCGGCAGAGCGCCGACATCGTCACAGGACGACAGTGCAGCGTATCGTTATGCCCGAGTCCGTAACGGCGGTCAGCTTTATGCGCTCTGCATTGGGATAGATATTGAAATGGACAGTGTAGCTGCAGAATCCGTTCCTGATCGCATTGACCCTGCTTCCATCGGCATAAAGATCGATCTTTCGTGGCTCGGCTAAGGTGCCATTATCCAACACGCGGTATTGCAGTTCCATGGTCAGGCATATGCCCGATCTGTCGATGCCTCTTGAGATGGAGAGCAGAGTCAGCTCCTCGCAGTATGAGTAGCACGATGTGGACATCATTATGAAGGCATTGTTGCCGGACACCGACTTGGTGCGTGCCTCCACAGGGAAATATGCTCCGCCAGGGAGGAATGGACCCTGATAGCACTCGGATGAGTTGAATACTTGAAGGGACTGGACTGAGGGCCAAGAGCTGCCTTCGAGTGGAACGATCGCATACCCTGATTGGTTCGCCCAGAATTTCGATCCCCCACAAAGCACGTACTGGCCAGGGACCAGACCAGCGACAAGGACATTCGGATAGCCCTCAGGCATGGATGAGGAGTTGGCCCTCAGATAATCGATCCTGACTATGTTGCTGTATGATTGGAGGATGGAATAGAGACTTGATCGGGCGTAGGCATGAACCTCCACGACCAGCTTATCAAGAGTGCCGGCGCCAGTCTTTGAGAAAGGCACCGTCGCCATGAGCTGTGGATTCAAAGACCTCGGGGAGCCGGCAAGCAGGGTAGAGGTGCCGTCTGAAACTGCATACAGGGAGATCTCGCAGTATTTAGAGAGCAGTATCCCGTTTGTGATGAAGTTGAAGGTCGCGTCCGCTGAGATAGCTACAGTAAAGTTGCTTCCAGTCAGATTGAGCGGATAATCGAACCAGTAATACGCTTCGATGGAGGGCAGAGAACCCTTGCCGTTAAGGCCATCCTGGCTCATCGTGAGAAAACCAGCCTGCGTAGAGAATACGGGCGTCGCGCCGCCCGTCGTAAGATTCCACCTATACGACCAACCGGAACTGTTATCGCACTCAGACGCCCTGCTGAGGTTGATCAGTTCGACGCAAGTATTGCTCCGGCGCAGTTCACTATCGACCAAATCAAGGCGATCGCTCCATCCAAGGAGGGACGCATAAGAAACGACGGGTCTGCTGGAGGGTGAATAAATCACTTCGATCCTACATTCACGCGGGAGCGATGCGCCAAGAGAGACTTTAAGGTCGCCTCCGTCGCAGGGCAGACGCTCAACCAGGCCGCCTACATCGTAAATCTGCAGGATCCCACCATCTGGCAGACCCTTCATGATCATTCCGTCATAGCCATGCCAGCTCATGATCATGTCAGAGATCACGACGGAGATGCGCGCATAGTTGTAGGCCTCCAAGGTGAAGCTGAACCGTACGTGCCTTATCGGAGTGATCTCGCCAAGATCGAGGCGGAGGGATAGAGGCGTGTGCGCGGCGGCAGAGAGGGCGTGCTGCACGTTTATTGCGATTATCGAACCGTTGCCTAGGGTCAGGTCGATCGAGGACAGCTGCGCATAGGTCAGCATGCCCCTGCCCATTTCGATTCCGAACGTTGCATTGACTTCAATAGTGCTTGCCCACACGTCGACGGTCTTTTGGAGCCAAGGCTCTGCGTTCGACTTAACGTAGACGTCCGATGCCAGAGTCGCATAAACGGCAGTGCCGTTGGAGCGGGGGCCGTCGTATGTGAATCGCCCAATCTTTCCGGAAGGGCACTGCCATTCATCGGAAGTGCTCGTACAGTCGCCTAGCAGAAACGGCACCGGACCATATTCAGACAGCGTGAAGTATCCGCCTTCAGCGTCGAATGCCAACAGCGAGTTGGGCAAGAAGACGCCTGACTTGGAGCTTGTGTAACTTCGGATCGATGAAAGGAATCCGTCGATCGCATCGTCCGCGGAGACAGTAAATGAGGCGCAATGGCTTGAGGTCGCTTGAGCGAGGACATCGCCATTACCGCTGATGAGATGCCACTCGCCAGCCTGCAGGCCTGAAAAATCGATCGTGTCCGCGGCTAGTGAACGCAGCGATATCCGATCGATGAAGACGCGGTACTCATAGTCAGACTGACCGTTCATGTCGTTCACCTCGTCGGAATGGAATCGGAGCTCTATCAGCGAAGGAGAAGTCGCGAAGGGGTCTAGACCATGCACTGATGAACCGTTGTCGTGCGTGATGAAGGCACCTGAGGAATTTTGCCACATTCTGATACATACAGACGCGGCGTCGATCGAGGTCGTCAGCTGAGAGAGGGGCTGGCGCGTCAGCGCTAGATCGAAGTCGTCGCTGTAAACAAGCTCCTCTGTAAAGAGGAGCGAGCCGAAAGTGTCGTAAAGGAGGAGGCGCACATGAAGCGCAGGGGAACCGGGAATGGCAGAGGGCGAGCAACGGCTTGAATGCAGTTCCGCCTCCAGCTCGAAGGTGCTTCCCAAAGGACCTACCGAATGGGAGAGGCAACAGTCTACAGCAGAACCATCGAGCATGCGTTGCCAGTTATGCCAGCATATGCCGCCATCCGGTGAGAGGGCGAGGGAGAGACTGCCTTCTGAAGAAGGAATGACCCCGGTTGCGACCCAGCCATTGATCGAACACCATTCGGACAGGTCTTGCACATATGAAAAGCGCTCTTCGAAGTTCACGTAAGGGGCGCGCTCAAGGAATCGCCTCGTCTCCACGGCGCATTGTCCAACCGAGATTGTGGCATCGTCCCCGCTGTAGTATGTTATGAAACCGCCTAGAACGGAATGGGAGGTGCTGAACGCCAATAGAAGAAGTATGCCAAGAGCCACAACTCTTCTAAGTGCATATGAATCGCGCTTGGCACGCTTCAACTTCGGAAGATCATAAGAAGTGAAGGATGTCACCCCCTGACAGAGACCCCCTATAATAGGCAACTGGCGATAGGGAGAGAATGGTAGCGTTGAGTGTAATCGTTCCGTCCGGAAGGCTCATGACCACTACATCGCTCAAGTATGTCGCCAAGCAGGTTGAGGCGCTACCGGAGGCGGCGGATAGCTGCAGGAAAGACAACGGAAGCAGCCCCCGAATCATGACGCCGACGAAGCCGGGGAGTGGGGCAGTGCCTGTGCTAGTCATCGTGTGCAAGACGTAATCCGCCTCGAAGGTATCGCCAAGCGACAGTTGGCCTGACCAGCTCAAGGGCAGCGAGTCCGAGGTGTACATAACGACGAATCCATCATTGAGGCTGCGATTAAGGTCCAGGCGGATCGTTGAAGATGACGCGCATGCGCTTGCGATCAACCTGAGATGGGCGTCGGCAACGGCTGCGCGGCTTCCTTCAGGCGCGTCTTTGATGATGATTACGTCGCCCTTACCGGTATACGGATCCTTCACCAGCACATTGAGGACGGCAGACGCCCGTTGCAAGGCTTCGCCCGATCCGTTCCCTACGATCTGGTCGAAGTTCAGATCCATGTGCTTTATAAACGACGCATTCTGCAATGCCCCGCTGATATAAAGCTCGGATGCGCGGTCCAGACTGGTGCCATTATTTGAGGAGCATCCGCCGATTAAGATAGCCCTCAGCACGCTCAAGTCAGACATGCCCTCCTTCACGACTATCGAACGGCCCCCTATCGAAGCATCTGAGAGCGCGACGTAAGCGGACACCACGATC
Organism: uncultured Nitrososphaerota archaeon; assembly: GCA_964513415.1. Taxonomy (GTDB): domain Archaea; phylum Thermoproteota; class Methanomethylicia; order Methanomethylicales; family Methanomethylicaceae; genus Methanomethylicus. The sequence goes on along the minus strand of CAZEMX010000016.1, from coordinate 1,945 downwards.
AGAACCAATGCAAAGGCGGCCAGAGTGAATGCGAAGCCGCGTTTGTCATTCGATATCGTTCTTGGATGCCTGCTCAACTGATCCGTGCCTCCAGATAGAGTATGTCAGAGTTACCGTCGAATGATAGTAGCAGCAAGACGCTGGTCGTCGCATGTAAAACGCAGCTCGATCTGAATGCCACCCTTCCAGGATCGTATTCGACGAACCCTGCCCCGGAGGAGATGATGATGCCGGCGGGGTCAGGCAGGCCCGTAAAGTCAGCGCCTTCGCAAGAGATTGTGCTGCCAGTGATATTGATTATGCATGGCTCAGCAGCGAGTATAAATTGGGTTGCTGCGGGCGATTCGGATAGGCACAGCGATTCGATGCAGTAATGGATCGCTGCCACCGAGTTCCTGTTCAATTGGCGGCAGCCCATTGCGTCTATTGCTGCGAATGAAGAGGCAGCAGTATGAGAAGCGAGGAGGATCAGCGCCGTCGAGACGACGATTGCGGTGATCGGGGCGGAGACGCCTTTTTTTGAGGGGTTTCGGTTCTGGTGAGAATATGGATGGATCATCGGATTCACCTTGATATGCGCAACACGACTATCCGTGGCATGAAAGTGCCATTGATGCCGGAGAGGTAGTACGAGGCGGAGCCGGAATCGCCTATGCGACTTGACTCGGCGGACCAGATCGGCATCCAGTTGGCATCGTATGCCTCAAGCCTGAACGCCAGATGCTCCGGCAGCAGGCATCCGATTGTGAATAGGGCGGCATTCGAGTCGCCTGAATAGATGATCCCCCCCAAAACATGCTGACGATCCAGATAGGCGAGGGTGTGCAAAGCGAGTACGCTCAGGTCGTCCGCACCATTGGCAGCATGAGGCTGAACCGAGGCCACTGCCAAGGAGCAGCCCGCCAATAAGACGGCGCAGGCAAGTGCCAAGTCATAAATCCTTGAGACCCCACGGCCCATCAGCAGTCACCATGCCCTAACGATAACGACAATGGCTAGCCCTCCGGCCACTTCCGACATCTTTATGCATTCGCCTGTCCGAAACGCGGGGGGCATAGATGTTGCACTGCTCCAGACGGTCTCGGGTTCAGAGAGGTCGTTTATTGAGATGCAGGTCGTGTTGATCCATAAACGGACGGTTTCAGGAAGCCCGTAGAGCGAAGGGTCGTCTGAAGGCACTAAAGATCGCCAGTAATCCACCGAATCGGAGGAGTTGAGCAGCAACTCCCCCGCCACGATGGATGCATAATGGCGCAGCGTGCAGTCAAGTTTAGAGTCGATGGAAGCGGCGTAGGTGGCGATGCAGACGTAGTTTGCCGCGCTGAAGACGAGCAAGAAGATGGCCATCGATAGCACTGCCTCGATGTTCTGATCCATTCAAAAAGACCCCAATGCGCCGCCCATGAATTTGACCATGATCCCCATGTCCTTGAACGCGAATATGCATATCGAGGAGATCAGGACGCAGAGGATCGCGGGCCTCAGCCCGTCAACCACCGAGCCCCCGTTGCTAACCTTGCCTCCCAGCAGACCGAGCAGGAAGGAGTTGTATACCACGGCGGCATAAGCTAACGATTCGACGACTGCGAATTGCGCGCTCGTGATGAAAGAGAACCCCAATGGGATGCCTACCGAAGAGGCCATGTCTGCCATTCCGGTGAAGAGGCGCGCAACGACCTCGACGGAGATGGTTATGCTGAATGCCAATACGAAGGAATTGACGTAACTGGAGAGCGTGAACATCCGCGTTTGAGATTCCAGCGATCGGTGGCTGAGGTAGAGGTTCTGAACCAGCTCTGATAGGGCATCAAGGCTCTTTGCCTCGGCGCCCATGGCCTCCGATTTGTCCAATAGCTCAAACGATACCTTGGCCATCCATGGTACGTCTGTGTACGAGACGGAGTTCCGGAGGGGGGCACCAACCTTAAGGAAGGCGGCCACGCGG
>CAZEMX010000015.1:0-30768 GCA_964513415.1 uncultured Nitrososphaerota archaeon | reverse complement strand
CGCTCCACGCAGGATCCGCGCGCCCCCTTCATGGTCTGCGTTCAAGCAACCCTCTGCTGATTTGCATCACCTATATGGCTGCAACCCCCATCCATGACTCAAGAACCTGATTGCGGATCCAATCATCAAATGCATGATTCATATATTGTATATACCAATAATTCAATTATATATTGTATTTGAGCAGTGCATATATTTTCTGAGCCAATAACTTGTTGGCGGTGCGAACAACTATGGTTAGCAAAATAGCGATTGGCGCCGTCCTTGTGGTGGCCATTGTTGCGATAGGCAGCTACATTCTGCTGGCATCGCAACCTCAGCAGCCAGTTCAGATTACGGCGGGAGGGGCCTCGTTCCCGTACCCTGTTATTACAAAATGGGCCTCTGAGTACAACAAGCTCTACGCGTATATCGAGATCTCGTACCAATCAGTTGGCAGCGGAGGAGGGCAAAATAACCTCTTCGCGAAGACATTCGATTTTGCGGGCTCCGACGCTCCTTTGACAGATGCACAGCTTGCGAACTACACCGTGGTTCACATACCTGAGACGATAGGCGGCGTGGTCGTCATTTATAACATACCCACTTTGAACGCCACGATAAGGCTGACCGCCGATGTGATTGCACAGGTCTTCCAAGGCAACATCACAAAGTGGAACGACGCGGCGATAGCTTCACTCAACCCGGCGCTTACCCTGCCAAATGCCGACATCGTGGTTGTGAGGCGCTCCGACTCAAGCGGTACGACCTTCGTCTTTACTAGCTACCTGACCAATGCGAGCTCCCTCTGGACGCTGGGTTCCGGGACAAACGTGAACTGGCCGGTAGGGCTTGGCGGATCAGGGAACAGCGGCGTAGCAAGCCTTGTCCAGCAGACGCCGTATTCTATCGGCTACGTGGAATACTTCTATGCAAAGAACAACGGTCTACCATCTGCGGCGGTTCAGAATCAGAACGGGGAGTTCGTCGAGGCATCTCTTGCGTCTATAGCTGAAGCTGCCCGCCAGGGCACATCTCTGCTGACAAGCGATGTAAGGGCGGCAATAGTGAACATGCCCGGCTCCGGGGTGTATCCTATCTCTGCATTCACGTACCTTCTGGTCTTCAAAGATCTCTCATATATGACACAAGCAGAGGCTACCGCCATCGCCAACTTCATCTGGTGGGCAATACACGATGGTCAGAGCTATACTGAGGCACTCTACTATCCTAGGCTGCCGAGCGAGATCGTCTCTCTTGGCGAGAGCATACTGCGCCAGATCACCTACAACGGCGTAGCCATATTGAGATGAGATGAATGCAGGGCAAGAAGAGTTCGAGTCACTACAACAGGCAGGACGCCGTCTTCAAGTACCTCCTGATCTCTGCCTCCCTGTTTGTTATCGGGCTCTTCGCAGCCCTTTTCTTTATGCTTATCAGCGGGTCCCTGCCTTCGATCCTCGGCAACGGGCTGGGCTTCCTGACGGGCACAACTTGGGACCCTATCAACGGCGCGTACGGCGCGCTACCTGCTATACTGACTACAATGGTTACCTCCATCCTTGCAGTTGGCATAGCCATACCCGTCGCTCTGGGCATAGCCATATTCTTCACAGAGTATGCCCCGGCGAAGGCAAAGTTCACCCTGACAATCTTCATCGACCTGCTAGCAGCGATCCCCAGCGTGATATTCGGCATCTGGGGGCTTTGGATAATCGCCCCTTTGATCAAGACATACGTGCAGCAGCCCCTCGTGGCCTCTATCGGATTCATACCCATCTTCGGAGGTCCTGCCTATGGCATCAGCCTCTCCTTGGCGTCGCTTATCCTGGCGATAATGGTCATACCGATAATCGCCTCGCTGGCGATCGAGCTCCTCTCCAGGACGCCGATATCCCTTAAGGAGGGGATGATCTCGCTGGGCGCCACAAAATGGGAGTCTGTCATGAGGGTGGGTCTCCCTTTTGCACGCATGGGGATTGTTGCGGCTGTGATGCTCGGATTGGGGCGGGCTTTGGGCGAGACGATGGCGATAACGATGGTGATAGGGAATAGCTACATGTGGCCCTTTGCCAACCCTTCGATATTCGCTCCCGCCACATCGATAACGAGCAAGATCGCCAGCGAGTTCTATGAGGCGACATCAGCAATCTACGCGGGGTCGCTGATCGAGCTCGCGCTTACCCTCCTCATAATCACGCTTGCCACCAATGTCGTCTTCAGGTACATCATAAACAAGACCAACAAGGAGGCCAAGCGCTAATGCGGATGGTCTCGCGCAAGAATAAGGATAGGTTTGCGAGAGGACTCTCCCTCGCAGTAACTGTTCTTGCAATAGCCCCGCTGCTCTGGATAATCGGTAGCGTCATCATCAATGGCGTCTCTGCCATCGATCTCGAATTCCTTATGAGCATTCCGGCGCCCTATGGAGAATCAGGCGGCGGAATTGCCAATGCCATATTCGGTACGCTCATAATCAACGCCATGGCGAGCATGTTCGGGATACCTGTGGGGATCTTGACGGGGATGTACCTCTCAGAGTATGCAACGAGGGGGAAGCTCAGTTCTGCCATCAGGGCATCCGTCGAGTCCTTCTCAGGCGTCCCGTCGATCATATTTGGCATATTCGCGTTCACCTTGATCGTGACGAACGTGCGGCACTACACCGCTCTGGCCGCAGCCTTTGCTCTGGGGATCATGATGATACCGATAGTCGCAAAGGCGACAGAGGAGTCGATGCGCGTGGTCTCTGACGACGTGCGGGAAGCGGCTATAGCGCTCGGCATGCCGAAGTGGGTCAGGACAGTCAAAATCGTCTTGGGCGTGGCGCGCGGCGGGGTAATCACGGGATCCCTGCTGGCATTCGCGCGCATAAGCGGGGAGACCGCCCCATTGCTCTTTACTGCCCTCTTCAGCTTCTATTGGCCGACAGGGATAGACCAGCCCATGGCGACGCTGCAGGTGTTGATCTACAACTTCGCCCTGAGCGGATACCAGGACAGGGTTATGCAGGCTTGGGGGGCATCGTTGCTGCTTGTAATACTCGTCGTTGCGATCAACATCGTGGTGAAGATCGTGACAAGGCAAAAGTACAAAGAGGGCATCTGACATGAGTAACTGCACACATGAGAAGCTTGACATAAGCGGGCTGGACGCATGGTTCGGCGACAAGCAGGCCCTGAAGGGCGTCAGCCTCAAGATTAAACCGAAGACCGTGACGGCGATAATAGGGCCGTCTGGGTGTGGCAAATCGACTTTCATACGTTGCATAAACAGGATGCACGAGCTGACGCCGGGCAACAGGGTCTCCGGCGTACTCCTACTTGACGGCGTGGACATCTACAAGGGCATGGACTCGATGGACGTCCGGAGGAAGGTCGGCATGGTCTTCCAGAAGCCGAACCCCTTCCCGAACATGTCCGTTATGGACAACGTGGTCGCAGGGCTCAAACTCATCGGGGCTGCCGGCAAGAAGGAGCTCGAAGCAGTTGCAGAGGCGAACCTGAAGGCGGTTGGGCTGTGGAAGGAGGTGGAGGGCGATTTGAAGAAGTCAGGGGCCAGCCTCTCAGGTGGCCAGCAGCAACGGCTCTGCATAGCAAGGGCGCTAGCGATGCGCCCGGAGATCATGCTTATGGACGAGCCGACCTCGGCCCTCGATCCAGCATCCACTGCAAAGATAGAGGATTTGGTGAAGACGCTGAAGGCTGAAACGACGGTCATTATCATAACGCACAATGTCCAGCAGGCGGCGAGGATCTCCGACATGACTGCATTCTTTTACTTGGGGGAGTTGATAGAGTATGGCGAGACGCGCACCATATTTGAGTCGCCAAAGAGCCCGCTCACGGAGCGGTATATAACCGGGAGGTTTGGATGATGGCAAATGAACCTGAATACATTGGGAAGATAAACTCCGAGATCAGAGCAATGCTGAAGATCGTAGAGGGCCTAGGCGTGGTCGTTCAAGATGCGCTGGAGCGGAAGCGAAAGGGCACAAAGGGCGCGGCATACGCTGCATCGGTCAACATACAGCATATGGAGGAGGAGGTCACTGCGTTATGTGTGGGCTCGCTCATCAGGTACCAGCCTTTCGCCAGCGACCTGAGAGCGATCACTGTTGCTCTGAAGGTCTCATATGACATGTCGCGGATATGCAGGTACCTTTACAACATAACTGAAGTGCTCGAGGAGTTCGACCTCGATGGATGCAATGTGGCCGGCGCCTCCGAGCTCCTCAAGGACGCGCTGTCCATGGTCAGCACGAGCCTCACTGCATACTTTGACAAAAACAGGTCACTCGCGTCTGAGATTATCGAGAGGGACCATTCAATAGATGAGCGCTACCGCATGATACTCTCTGCGCAGAGGAGATCGCAGTCCACGAGTGGCGATTGCATATTGCTGAACGGTCTGACGGCAAGGATCATTGAGCGACTGGCCGACCACGCCTGCTATATCTCTAGCGAGACAACGTATCTCGTTACAGGGCGAAGGGTTGGCTATCGATAACCTTGCGACAATAGCCTACATGGATGCGGCAGCATATGACCTTTTTTTATGGATCTGGGAAAAAACAGGTTTATAAAAAAGAAAATATCGCTGCGTCGTGACTTACTTTTACTTTGTAGACGCCCTGAAGAATGCGCCACAACTCGGGCACTTGTAGAGGCCGACGGTTACCGGCTTCTTTCCCTTAGGCGCAAGAGTCCAGCTCTTGTCCGGCTTTGCGACTTCTGTCCCGCACTTAGAACATTTTGCCATTTGAAACACCTTTGTTTTTCCCCTACATAGCGAAGGTCTTTAAAAGGATTGCCGAATGGTTCAACCTAACGAGAATCCATGAAAAAAAGACCATAGCTTTCGTCGAAGGCGATGTAACTTCACGATATGTGTTATTTGATAAGCGAAATCGCCATCAATATCAATGAACGTTGGCAAACGGGACCGCAAATGGCGCTCTGCGATATCAATCTATGCGTGCTGCGAACCCGCGGTCTGCAATCTGTTTACAAATATACATTGGCCATCAGTGACTAGGTAACCTCACGCCATTTACGGCATTATTGATGATCTCGTCTCTCTGCAGGTGGTTTGGGGCAACGCCTCTTTTGCCATCTCGTGGCTCCGAGAAAAAGGATATTATGGTATGGCGGAGTAACTCTTGACTGTGTTGCCCCGATGGCCACCAAGTTCGTAGTCGAATCACATATCTGCAGTCATATGACGACAATCACATCGACCAATGAGGGCGGTAAGTTTTGCGTAAAGGTCGACTCGAGTTGTAGCAGGATAATGGATTACGCTCTGAAGATACCTCCGCTCACGCTCAAGGAGATCATAAAGACATTCTGCGATAACCCCATTTATACCATCGCCTCATCGAACCGGATCGACCCTAACTGCTTGGTTCCATGCGGGATATCATACTGTATGTGGACCGAGGCGGGGCTCATTTCAAAGAACCTGCTGATCAAGTTCGACCGTCAGTACATAAGATATGTTGACCTGTCTAAGGGGGCACCCGTGCAGGCAAATGGCGGGCACGATTGATGCGCCCGCCGGTCTCAGATCTCGGAATATATCCTGATCCTTGCGCCTTCAATGACCTTCAGCGCCCTATGGATGTCGTTGACCTTGATCACTATCCTGCCCTTCTCGACTGTGTAGGCATAATCGATGTTGATGCCCTCCCTTTCGAAGACCTTAACAAGGGTTCCGATGTCGGCCAATTCCATAAGCAAGACGTCGGCAACGTTGACTGCCATATTTGCATCCTTCATCACTGCTAGCGCCTTGTCGCCATTGTCCACTATGCACCTGACGATGCCATAATTTCCCGCCTCTGCAATGCTCATTGCCTTGAAATTGATACCATTGGATGCCATCAGCTCGACTAGATTGGCGAGCCTTCCCGGCCTATTCTCGAGGAATATGCTGAATTGTTTCACCATAAAGTGCTCCCCTAGACCTTTCTCAAATCAACAATCCTTTGAGCTTTTCCTTCGCTACGGGGTATCTTCTTTGGCTCCGTCAGCTCAACTGCAGCGCTGACGCTGAGGACGTCCCTTATCTCGTCCTCGAGCCTCCGCTGGAGGTCCACGATGTCGGTCAGCCTATCGCTCCTGAAGTCCTCGCAGATCTCAACCCTGACTAGGAGCTTATCCATCGGCCCATCCCTGTCAACGACGAGCTGGTAGAATGGCGTCACCCCCTTGCAGTTAGACAGCACGCTCTCTATCTGGCTTGGGAAGACGCAGATCCCCCTGATCTTGAGCATGTCGTCCGTCCTGCCGATGATCTTGTTGATGCGCGCATGCTCGAGGCCGCAGCCGCACCTCCCCTCATTCACTATCGTTATGTCGCGGGTCCTGTATCTGAGCAACGGCATCGCCTCCTTGTTCAAAGTCGTCACAGCCATCTCGCCCTTCTCGCCCGGCTCCAAAACTTCGCCCGTAGCAGGGTCTATGATCTCCACTATGTAGTGGTCCTCCCAGACATGCAGACCGTCCTTCTCACGGCACTCTATCGCCACCCCTGGCCCGTTCAGTTCCGACATGCCGTAGATGTCATGCGCGGACTCCATCAGGTCCTTCTCTATGATGGCCCTGGTTGCCTCTGACCATGGCTCTGCGCCAAGTATCCCGACCCTTATCTTGAGGTCCTCCTTCGGGTTCAACCCCTCCTCCTTTGCCGCCTCAGAAAGGAAGAGTGCATACGACGGCGTGCACGCGACCACCGTCGTCCCGAGGTCCTTCATGAGCTTCAGCTGCCTCTTGGTGTTACCCGTGCTGGCGGGTATGACCTTCGCCCCCATCTTCTCTGCGCCATAATGAAGCCCAAGTCCACCCGTGAAGAGCCCGTAACCATACGCTACTTGGACAACGTCGTTGGGCGTGACACCGCTTACATCCAGGCACCTTGCGATCAGTTCTGCCCACCCGTCTATATCGCTCGCGCTATATGCAACAACCGTCGGGTTGCCTGTAGTGCCTGAAGACGCATGCATCCTCACTATCGTCGAACTGTCTGCGGAAAGCATCCCAAGCGGGTAGTTGTCCCTCAGGTCTGTCTTTGTGGTGAAAGGTATCTTGCGGAGGTCTGCCTTTTCCTTGATGTCGTCAGGCTTTATCTTCGCATCGTTGAGCCTACGCCTGTAAAACGGTGAGTTGTCGTACATTCTCTTTACGAGCGCCCTTAGCTTCCGGTTCTGGAGCTCCTGGATCTCTGTCCTTGTAAGCGAATATGATTTCTTCGGCATAGCCCATTCATCTGATGGCAATCCTGTATGTCTGTTGCCTTTATTACTTTTTGGACAATGTATGCTGACCACCGATCGCGTGCCGCACGATACCCCTGAAGCGATTGACCGAAAAGCTAATGTTTTTAATAATGCATATGTTTTACTGATAAAATAAAAATAAACGCTTTCCGAATAGGTGCTGAGGTTGAGAGTCGCCCTTGTCAACCCTCCTACCACCGCCAATTTTGAAACCCAGAACGCTCTGGGTCTTAAGTCCCCGCCCCTCGGGCTCGCATACCTTGCAGCCACACTCGAGAGGGAAGGCTATCGCGTGAGCATCATAGATGCTACAGCGTTAGGACTATCACACAGTCAAACAGCATCAAAGCTGAAATCGATGAAACCTGATGTGATAGGAATCACGTCAATCACGCCAACGATAAGTGATGCTATACAAACTGTGATTGAATCCAAGGCGCAGGTGCCCGGAGCGGTAACCGTCATGGGCGGATGCCACATCACGGCGATGCCTCTCGAGACAATGGCAGCATGCCCAAGCCTCGACTGCGGGGTTATAGGGGAGGGTGAGACCACACTCCTAGAGCTGGTGCGGGCGGTCGAGTCAGGGTCAGGAATGGAGGGCATCGATGGAGTCGTGCATAGGCAGGAGCGCGCAGGAGGAGCGGGGCGGATATCGGTCAACAGGATGCGAAGGCTGACCCCTGACCTCGACTCGATACCTTTTCCGGCGAGGCACCTTCTTCCGCTCGACAGATATACTGTGCTCAACGAACGAACAGTCATAGGCAGCATAATCACCAGCAGAGGCTGCCCATACAACTGCATATTTTGCTCATCGGCCAGATTCTACGGGAGGGTCTACCGCGCCAGGAGCCCTGGGAATGTCGTCGATGAGGTAGAGGAGCTCGTTCAGAAGTACAAGCTGAAATTCGTGGAGTTCATAGATGACACGATGACTGTCAGCAGGGGGCGCGCAGAATCCATTGCCCGTGAGATCATCCGGCGGAGGCTGGACATATCGTGGGGATTCGGATCAAGAGTGGACTTGGTGACCGAAGATATGCTCAGGCTCTTCAAGCGCGCCGGTTGCATCATGTTCTATATGGGGATCGAGTCCGGCTCCGAGCGCATTATCAATGCGCTGAGGAAGGGCATAAGCCTAGACCAGGTAAAGTCCGCCATCGCATGCGCAAAGAAGGCCAAAATCGAGACGATGGGGACGTTCATAATCGGATCTCCATGGGAGGCTTGGGACGACGTGATGAGGACGATCGGCTTCGCAAAGTCGTGCGGCATCGACTACGCCCAGTTCACAGTCATGACTCCTTACCCAGGGACGGATGCCTACGAGATAGCGCGCGGCGAAGGGCTTCTGGAGGAATCTGATTGGGCCAAGTTCACGACCATCCGCCCCGTCATGCATACACGGTACCTCAGCAGGGAGCAGCTGGCTAAACTCGTCAGCGATGCCTACAGGTCGTTCTACTTCAGGGGCAGATTCATGCTGAAGATGGTGCGGAAAGGGCGCATCAAGTGGATATCCCCTGTTGTGAAACATTATGTTCTGAAGAGGAAGTATGCATGACGCCCGGCCGGCGGTCAGCGGTCTATGGCGCGGACCAGCTCCTCAGTCAGGTCCTTGCCCAACGCGTCCATGTAAACCCTGGACAGGCCCGCCCCTTTGTGCCCCAACAGCACCCTGCACTTGGCAGGATCCTTGATCGTATCGATGATCCGCAGAGCGTATGCGTGCCGCCAGTCGTCGAGCCGGAGCCTCCTCTTCAGCACGATCATCGAGTATTTGTGGCATATGTTCAGCACCTGCCTCCTTGTGAGGTCGAATGCAGGCTCCCCGTCCCTCAGCCCCCTGATGTACTCCTTGACGTAAGTCGTGATCTTTGGCATGATCGCCGCCCTGCGTGTCCCGTTCCTGTTGCGTATCAGGACCACTTCATCTGAGAGCAGAAAGTCCTCCTTCCTCAGCGCCAGCAGCTCAGAGACTTTCATACCTGTAGTCGGTAAAATACTCATTATGACGAGGTCCCGCAGTGGTGCCTCCTTCTTGCGATAGAGCGTGCGCATCTTCTCAAGGAATTCCTCGACCTCTGCCCATGCAGGCACGTTGCCTAGTGAGAGTCTAGTCATCCTTCGTCGCCTGCCGCTTAATGCTGATCGCGTCGCCGACCTCCTTAGCCCTGTCGCCTATGGCGAAGTCGAGGTAGATCTTCACGGTCTCGAGCTCAGAGTGGCCTATCAGCCTGCGGCACAGCTCAAGGTCGCGCGTCTTCTCGAGGATCCTGATTGCATAAGCATGCCTGAATGCGTGGTTCCTTATGGGCCGCCCTATGATCTCGGCAGTGTACCTATGCGTTATGTTCAGCACCTGCCTCCTTGTGAGGTCGAATGCAGGCCTGCTCCCCCTGACGCCCTTCAGGTATTCCTCTAGGTAAGGCTTCAAGTCATCGCTCATGACTGTCTGCCGCACGAACTCCCCCTTCTTCTTTAGCTGCCTGACCGTCACGAGGCACTGCTTGAAGTCAAAGTCCTCCTTCCTCAGCGCCAGCAGCTCAGACGTCCTTATGCCCGTCGTGGCAAGAAGCCCCTCGATGCACAGATCCCTCAAGCTTACGCTGCCCTGCTTGTGCTTGCGTATCAAAGTCCCAATTATCTTCTCGACCTCGGCCCATGACGGCACATCCTTGAGGACGAGCTTCTGATCGCTGGTCATCGAGCATCACTAGTGACCTTTTCAAGGATATACTTTACTTTAACTAAGCCTCCGCCTCCCCGCTCTGCGTGAAGCCACCACGTCGGCTTTTATTCGGCTCTCAGCATCATGCATTGGCATCAAGCCGTATGACTACATCCATCGCCGCCTCCAGCCTGCCCAACGACTCGGCTTCGCGGGCACTGATGCCGCTCCCCTTGTCGTCGACGATCGTCGCCCCCGAGTAGGCGTTGCCTATGAACGTAGACGCCATCGATGCCGCACTCAGCAACAGCGCTAGGTCTCCGGCATGGAGGAAGATCGTTGCGTCATTGACGAAGAGCACCTCCGTCGGGGACTTGCAGAACGCGCTGATGCAAGGGGCTATGAGCAGGGCGTTGCTCGCGGCTATCCGCAGGACCTCTTCGCGCCCTCTGCCTTCGAGCCTAGGCCGGGCGATCCCCTTCGGGCAGAACCGCCTTAACCTGTCCCTGCGCGACCTAGGAACCCGAATCCTGCCGCCCGCCATGCCTCCACGCCCTTCTTTGCGCGGCGGCGCCATGTCTATCAGCGTAATGCTGCCGCAGCCTTGGTCAAGTGCCTCCGCGAGGAGCCCCTCCGTCAGCCGCGTCTTGCCGGTGCCAACGTCCCCCGTTATCAGGGTCTTCTTGTTCATGAGGTCGGCCATACTATATGTTTGCAAGCACATTGCTCCTCCTTAATGCCTTGGTCGCCAGGAACCCCAAAACCGCGCCGGGCAGGCTGCTCATGAGGAAGAAGATCGAGAAGAGTTGCCACTGTGCGGTCATGCCTGCGAATGCAGGGAAGGGCGCGTTGCCTGTGAGAGGGGCCACTAGGAGCGCACTTATCAGCGCCCCGAGGAGCGTCCCGACCGGCTCGGTAAGCGCAACTGCGTCCCTCCTGAGCAGGTATCTGAAGGCCAGCCCTACCACGAGTGCCCCTGGCACGCCGCCTGATATCGCAAAGACCGTTCCGGTCCCGATCCCGATCCTCAACATGCCTATGGCGAGCGCGATCAGCACGGCGTCCACCGGTCCGAGGAATATGCCGCAGATTGCGTTTATCATGTGCTGGAACGGGAAGATTCTGGTAGGACCCAGTGGAATCGAGCCGGGGTAAATCGAGAGTGCGACGCCCAGTGCGATCACGAGTGCCGAGACCACGATCCGCCTGGACCTCAGTATTTTTTTTTGCGGTACAATCCAAGAAGAGTGGAGCGAGTAGTTCCCAGCCTCGGTAGTAGCTTCAGATTCAGCTCGTCTCATCCAAATCCCTTCGCCGGAATTACCCGTATCAGGTTCCATGGGTCGGCAACGGTTTCTGGTTGCCCTCTCAGCAGGCCTCCGCCAGCTCCCCAACAGCATGAAGTAACGCATGTGTGGTTATTAACCTTACTAGTCTGCGCGCCGGCTCTGCGCGGCTATCCGGCTGATGTGACTTGTTTAATAAATCTTCGCAATATAATATGATAAAAGTGTATAAATGCATATTGTAATAAACGATGTTTTTTTATTTGATATTTATTAAAAATATCTGCTGACAAGCACTTACCATCAAATGCCTCCCCTTCTCTGTTTTCCATGCTTGGACCGTGGGCAGGTTTTTTTGCCGGGAGCCGCCCTCGGTGTTGCCTGAGCCTCCTGCAGACTGGACCTCCGCAACGAGGGGTATACGCGCCGCTCCAGCACGAGCGCCCGCCTGCCTAAACAGAACCGATCCGGTTCTGAGGACCGCACCGCTCTTTTTATTCCCAATATTTACATGCTACGTTAAAAATGGGAAAAATATCGAGGCTGATGATGGAAACCCATTTCCCAATCTTAGTCAGATTGGGAAATACCACTACGCGCCCCTTATTTCCGGGCTTTTTGTCGCCTCTGGGACTGCGGTGCGCGCGTTGCAGCGGCCGCCTCCGGCGCCCCCGCTGGAGGCGCAATCTGTTGATGATTTTTTTTTTGTAAATTAGTTTACATTTAAAGCTGTCAGCTAGAGGAATTGCCAGAATGGCATGGTTCATCATACCATAAGGTTTTTTGCTTTAACCATAAAATTATATATCTGTAAAAACTAATGGTAATGTGGTGCCGCATTTGCTCGACCCAAAGCGCCTCTTCGGGGGGCTCGAGTTCAAGGAGAATTACCCCCTCATCGCATCCGCAGACTGGGTTTTGGACTGCTTCCTGCCTGGTCCCCCGCCGGTTGCGGTCGAGCTGCTTACTAGAAGAGGCGGAGGCCCGTTCTTCGAGAAGGTCGTAAAGCTGCAAGACATCCGCAGGTCTATGGACTGTCGCACTGTAATCGTCGCTGGCTATGCGCCGAGCCCAGAACAGATCAGGATCTGCACCGCCGCCGGAATAAGCGTGGCCCTTGGCGGCGACAAGGATGGGATCAGCGAGGCCCTGCGCGGGGCGCCCTGCGAAGAGGTGAACCGAAGGTCCGCACTTCAGATTCCAAAGAGACGCGACAGGGCGCGGTCTGCGAGGTGCCGTGGCGAGTTGCTGGCTGCATTTGGAGGAGAATGGATGACCCTGGACGAGGCGAAATCCCTGCTCAGGTGGCGCTTCTCAGAGGATGAAGTTGCAGCGCAGGTCAGGTCACTTTTGGCGTCGGGCGAGATCTCCCTCCTCGCACGTACCAGGTACGGTGACGGAGTTTATGGCTTAAGGGGGAGGGCTTACGCGCCCAGAGCTGATCTCTCTTACAGGTGCCGAAAGGACGCATCCAGGCGGGCAGTCCTGGACGCGCTAGCGGGCGGAAAGGGCTTGACGCCGGCAGAGGTCGCGGCGGCGTGTGGCATGTCCGCCGACCGCACCAGGATATCCCTTAGGGACTTGGCAAGAATGTCCAAGGTGGTCAAGTGCGGCGCCGTCTGGCGCCTGAGGTAGCCACACATTCGCTAGGCGCACCCGCTTGCTGGACTACGCCGGCTGCCCAGCTGGTCCGTAACGGCATCCTGATGAAAATCCATGAAAAGTCTTTTAAAAGATACGGGACAAAACAACTAATAGTTTAAGGTGTAAAAACGTGCTGATGACGGTCCACCTCTCAGATCATTATTACGACCCTTACAAGCACTACTGCGGGCTCTATGTTGTGTCCAAGCTCAAGCTCCCGGAGTTCGGCCCAACCTCTGAGCTGATCAAGATATTCGATGAGCGAGGGATCATATTGATGAGCATAACCTCGCACCAGAAGGACGGTCTCGCATACGACTTTGTGACCGTAGACCTGACCCTTAAGCTGGATCAGAAGGATGCAATAGAGAAGGAGATCCGGAAGAGGTTTGGGGACAAGCTCGTCCACTTCGAATGCGCGGATACAGGGGTACAGGGTTACATCTACAACATCAATGGCTTCCCATTGGTCCTTAACTTCTCGAACACCTACACTCAGGCGGCGGCGCTCACGTCCTCCGCTTGGAAGACACTCATAATGGGCATGGTCAAGCGATTCGGGACCGGAGCGACGACCATACTTTACTACATGGGGAACGACGCGGGGGAGGGCAAGGGCAAGATGCTGTCCGAGCTCAAGGGCCCGCTCACAAACGCGGAGCGCATGAAGATAGGGCTCGCACGGCTGCAGAGCCTCGGCTGGGGGCGCTTCGAGCTCACGGAATGCGACGAGGCAGGTAAGAAGATCGTCGTTAGGGTATACGACAACTTCGAGGCGGTGATTACGAGGGAGATGCTGGATTATCAGAACGGGCTCGTCCGCGGCTTCCTCGTAGGGCTCGTAAGCGGTGTCTTCGGCAAGGCGTGCCGTGGCATAGAGGAGAAGTGTATAAATCGCGGCGACCCTTACTGCGAGTTTGTGATGCGGTGAGCCTACGGGTGCTACAGGGGACCTGTGCCGCCCCTCTTCAGACCAACGGTCTCGGATCCTTGCCCTCTTGGTATGGCAGCTTCTCACCTTTGATCAGTAGCCTCTGCTTTGTCGTGACAATCTTCTCTGCCATGAGCCTCTTACCCAGCGGCGTCATCGCGAAGACGGGTATCGCCGACCCGCCCTGGAGGAGCGCCCTAGGCCCTGCGACCTCCCTCACCCACCGCGAGGCGCAACCAGATATGATGTCCGCACAGTCTGCAAAGACCTCCGCATCGGTCTTGGAGACCCCAGTAAGGTGAACCGCGAATATCAGCGTGCCTGGAAACGCCGCCCTGATCGAGGCACAGTCGCTCGCAAGGGCGACGGTCACGGCGACCTTCTTGTAGCCCAACGTGTAGGCGAGGGCCACGCCCGCATGCTGGTCCAATCTTGCAGTCTGCCTGTCCAAGACATGCCCTCCGGCCCGCTCTATCCTCGACACGACATCCGCTATCGGCGAAGTGCTGACCAGGCCGGACATGCGCCCGCCTATCCCCTGCACCAGCTGAGGCGTATGGGCTATCACAGTCCCGGCACCATCGCACGCGATTACTGCGCTGTCGATAATTCCCGCCGAGATGCCCGATCCGATGAGCTCGGATGCCCCGAAGACCACGAAATCATCGTCCGATGTGACCTGCCGATCCTTGGTGAACATGCCGTAGCTCTTGATCCGCCCTTCAATATTCGCCTTGATCTGCTCAGGGGTCAGGCGTATCACGGGCTGAGCGAACTTCTTGGCGAGAGGGCACTCCTCCAAGACCGGCGCGCCCACATCGATTACCTTGGAATCTTCGATGACGACCCTTGCCTTCCCAAGTGCCTCTACTACGTGCCTCTCCTTCGGCATAGCATACCTAATGGTGCCGCCTCTTAAAAAACTGAGGCTTTAGCGGCCATCGACGCCTGCGGCATCCAAAACAGTTATAGATTCAACTTGCTAAGTTCTAATGCCGATGAAGATAGTCATGCAAACAGATGGGAAAGATGATGGCCCCTAGGGTATCTGAGGCACTCAATCCTCTCCGAAAGGGGCGTGCGCAACGGCCACCTGTTATCGCTTGCTTTTCAGCTCAGCCTCGGCCTTGATCAGGTACCTGAGCACATAATCCATTGTCTTCCGGCGCTTGTCCTGACTATCATGAAACCTGAGCTGCTTCTGCAACTCCAGCAGAGCGATATACGTGTCCTCTTTTATCCTGATCAAGAATGTGCGGTCAGACAAGGTTCCCACTGAAACAACTCTGCATCTTGAACAGATAAATGTAGTCCTGAATTGACGGTCCTGCAAAAACAGGTGATAAAAAAGAAGAGAAAAGGGGGGCCCCCGATGCCCTCCTCAGAGCAAGGAGAACGTCAGGATCAGGGCAATGAACAGGATTGCTAGCGTGTTCATCACCTTGATCAGGGGGTTGATCGCAGGCCCTGCCGTGTCCTTGAATGGGTCGCCCACGGTGTCGCCGACCACTGCCGCTGCGTGCGCCGGGCTCCGCTTGCCGCCGAAGTTGCCAAGTTCAACGTACTTCTTGGCATTGTCCCACATCGCTCCGCCGGTAGTCATGAGCAGTGCGAGCAGGAGACCCGACAGGATCACGCCCATCAGCATGCCGCCGAGAGCTCTCTCGTTGAGGAGGAATCCCACGAGCAGTGGCGAGAGTATCGCAACCGCCGCCGGCACCGCCATCTCCTTGAGTGCCGCCTTAGTTACGATATCCACCGCCTTGCCATAGTCCGGCTTTGCAGTCCCGTCCATGATGCCCTTGATCTCTCTGAACTGCCTCCTGACCTCCTCGACGATCTGGAACGCCGCCCTGCCGACGGCCGTCATGAGATAAGACGCGAAGAGGAAGGGCATCGCCGCACCGAGGAGCAGCCCGACGAGGACGAAGGGGTCCTCCAGAGAGAGGAGGAACGACCCGCTCCTGATTACGATCTCGTCCTTGTAGGCAGCAAAGAGCGATAACGATGCGAGTGCCGCCGAACCTATAGCGTAGCCCTTCGTCACTGCCTTGGTAGTATTGCCGACCGCGTCCAGCGGATCAGTGACATTCCGGACCTCCTCGGGAAGCCCTGCCATCTCTGCTATGCCGCCTGCATTGTCAGTGATAGGGCCGAACGCATCAATAGACACGATCATGCCTGTGGTCGAGAGCATCGCAGCTGCGGCTATCGCGATTCCGAACACGCCAAGCTCCGGCGAGGCCGCGCCTCCGGACATGAAGTATGCAACGAGAATCCCGATGACAATGACGATCACGGGGAGGAACGTGCTCCGCATGCCCATCCCGAGCCCTGCTATGATGTTCGTCCCTGCACCCGTCTTGGAAGCCTCTGAGACACTTAGGACCGGCTTGTGGGAGTATGACGTGAAGTAATCAGTGATGACCACTAGGCACGCCATCACGCCCAGACCGACGAGCGATGATATGAATATGCCCAAGTCGCCGCCCAGCAGATAGTAATCTGCGATATAGAATGTGATTGCAGACACGACTGTTGTGACTATGAGTCCCTTGTACAGTGCGTTCATTATCTTCTTGTCCTTCCCGAGCCTTACGAAGAATGATCCGATGACTGTCGCGAAGATGGCCATGGCGCCGATTATGAGGGGCAGGATGACGCCGTTGCTGCCGAACTTGCCCAAGACTATGGGCGAAGACGCCAGAAGCATCGCCGCCATTGCCGTCACGACGTAAGTCTCAAAGAGGTCGGCACCCATGCCAGCACAGTCGCCGACAGCATCACCCACGTTGTCCGCAATGACTGCGGGATTCCGGGGGTCATCCTCAGGGATCCCTGCTTCCACCTTCCCGACGAGGTCGGCACCAACGTCTGCCGCCTTGGTGTATATTCCGCCGCCGACCCTTGCGAAGAGGCTTACGAGACACGCCCCGAAGCCGAAGCCAACGAGCAGCCTTGCATCGTTGAACACGATGTAGAATACGCCAAGTCCGATGAGTGCGAGTCCAACTATGGAGAACCCTGAAACGGCGCCACCCTTGAATGCAAGCGACAGCGCAGCCTGGAGCCCCTCCCTTGCCTTGTTGGCGGTCCTCACGTTCCCTTGCGTAGTCATGTTCATGCCGATGTATCCCGCCACCGCGGAGAGCGCCGCTCCAGATATGAAGCCCACGCCCGCCTGCCAGTTGATTGCAAAACTTAATATCACAGCAATCACAATGGCGAATGCAAAAACGGTCTTGTACTGCCGGTTGAGATAAGCCTTGGCTCCCTCACGTATTGCCTTGGCTATGCCCTTCATCTTGTCGTCTCCCTCATCCTCCTTCATTATCCTGATGGCGAGGAATCCGGCGTAGAGGAGGGCGATCGCGCCGGCTATTATTGGAATCAAAGTCAGTATATCCAAACGCGACATCCCCAATACTGGATTCAAAAAATCAATGTAATATTTAAGCGATTCTCCACTCTTCAATCGCTAAATTATATTTTTAAAAAATAACGCGGCGCCATTGGTGCCCCGCTGCCTCGGCAGGTCATACGTCGATCAGGTGCACGCTCAAGTCGCCGCCGTCAAGCATTATCTTTATCCGCTTCAGCCATTGGTCGTTCTGGGAGGGGTAATCCAGCCTGCAATGCGACCCCCTGCTCTCCTCCCGCACCATGGCCGAGAGCGCGACGGACTCTGCCGTGTCGAGCATCATGGGCAGAAGCAGCTTATCTACAGGATTTGCCGACTTTGGTTTGATCTCCCGCAGCGCACTGAAGCGCAGAAGCGCGTTCTCGAGCCCCTCCCTTCGCCTGAGAATCCCTGCGTTCTTCCACATCTCGGACTGCACGTCCGTCTTCAACTTCGCCGCATCAGTCGTGCCTTGAGATGAGATCTGCTCGGCGAGCTGCGACAGCGGTGCCTGGAACGACGCATCTTTGCCTCCGTCGACCGTGCTGCAGTAGAGGGATGCTGCCATGCCTGCCCTAAAGCCGAAGGCTATCGCTGCGGCAAACGCATTCCCGCCTATCCTGTTCGCCCCGTGAGGGCCGCCCATCGCCTCCCCTGACGCATAGAGTCCGGGCACCCGCGTCTCGCAGTTGGGGTTTGCCTTTATGCCACCCATGTTGAAGTGCGCGTATGGAGAGACGCCGAATGGCTTCGTCTCGACCGGCACATGCTTGGAGGCGAGGTCGTTCAAGGTGTTTCTCAGAATGACGTCGTCCTTGATCCTCTCCGCAGGAATTTTGGTGCAGTCGAAGAAGACCTGCCGGGCACTCCCGCCGCCGATCTGCTCTTTTGCGATAAGGATCGAGAACGCGTCCCTCGTGAGCCTCCACGGCTCATCGATCTTTGCCTTTCTGAATATCGACATGCCCTTGTCGTCAATGACATCTGCACCATTCCTAAGCAGGACAGAGTATTCGATGAAGATCTTTGGTAGACCTGTGCCATATGTCATCGTGGGGTAGAACTGCACAAACTCCATGTCGACCAGCTCGGCACCCGCCCTCAGCGCCAGGCTGCAGCCATACCCAGTTGACCCTGTGGGCATCAGGGTGTATGGGTAAAGCTCCCCCAACCCGCCTGTGGCCAAGACGGTGGCCTTCGCCCTTATCGCAAACGGCTCGCCAGTCGGGATACTGATTCCGACCGCACCGACGACCCTCTCGCCCTCCTTTACGAGCGCCGTGACGAGTGCCTTCTCCAAGAAGGTTGCACCAAGCCCCGACGCAGCGTTCCGCAGGACGGACTGCAGCCGTATCCCCTTGCCCTTCATGTAGTACGACCTAGGCTTCGAGTGCCCAGGTATCATGCCCACCTTTGGAGAAGCGTCGCCCTCAAATTCAATCCCAAGACCTGAGAGCCTGGAGAAGTACTTCGATGCGTCGCTGACCATAGCCTTGGCCAGTAACTTGTCGTTCACGAATGCCCCGCCCTTTAAGGTGTCGTTGTAATGCAGTTCGACGCTGTCGCCTTCCCCGAAGGGCGTTACTGCAGAGATGATGCCTGCGGCCATAGATGTGGTCGTCGACGCACCGACAAGCGTCTTAGTGACCACCATGACCCTGGACATATCTGATGCGGCAGAGATCGCCGAGCAGAGCCCCGCGAGCCCTCCGCCTATAACCAGCACGTCTGTATCATACTTTGGCAATTATGAACCTCCACAAGAGACCATTAATAACTCTGCAATTATGCTTAAAATGGCTCCGATTGCGCGCTATTATCCGCCGAAAGGCGGTATGCCTACCAGCAACTCGGCTCCTGCAGATACGGTCTTGCCCATGTCAGATGGAGAGAGCAGCTCGCCGTTCAACATCACCATTATGCTTTGCCCCATGTCTGATGAGGGGTCGAGCACTTGCTTCATGCGTTCGCCGTGTTTTGCCATGATTGATGAGAGCAGCTCGCCGACGGTCGAGCCTTCCTTGATGTCCAGCATCTCCTCATCCGTGCCGACCGCATCTCTTACTACCGAGAGGTATGTGACTTTGACTTTCACGAACTTTCGCTCCAGATGGTTTTTTATCACAGTGCGGGTGCGCGGGCGGATGGGGAAAAAAGGTCCACCCCTGCACTGATACGCAATCACTCTTTCTTTAGCCGGCCCTGCAGCTTTTCGAGTACTTGGGGCAGCGTGGTGTATTCCATCTCCTCAGGACCGAGCCTTTCGGGCATGAATGGGCCGTGGCGGCGCATATAATCGGCAACCTTACATGCTGTTTCCCTTGTCCGATCAAATGCGGGGTCGTCGAACATATCTGCAGGCCCAGTCAGCTTGCTGTCTTTTATCTGGAAGCCGAAGCCTATCACGCGCGGCGGCCCGTCGAAGCGCGTGCACTTTGCGTTCTTCTGGGCCACGGGCATAAACGGGCCGTAGTGAGACCCCCTCATCCACCCTGCCACCAGGTGTGGGAATGCAAACGGCTCCAGCACCTCTCCGACCGCAGGCAAGCCGTGCTGGGCGCGTACTATTGCCACAGGATCGTCCTTGCCTACGTATCTGCCCGCTATGAGTGATAGTTTTGTGATGCTGACCTTGGCCGCGATCAGGTCATCACTCTTCCGCCTGATGCTCTTGAGAATATACCTCCCTGTCGTCCCTATCAGTGCCAGCAGATCGTACATCTCCTCGGGCGTATCCAGGTCGTATGAGTGCCCCTCGATGACGTCAAGCACCTGGAACCTGAAGCCGCCGTGCATATTGGGATCTACGACAAGTCCCGCAGATGAGAACGGGTCCGCGAACATCCTGTAGAGCGGCAGGTTGAATGCGCCGGGCTCGGTCTTGTCCGCCATGAATACAACCACCGGCTCCCCCTTGCGCTCCTCGAACTCCATCTCCGCATATCCTGGCCCCATCCCCTTGAGGTTTCCAGAGTATGCATCGCTGAGGAGGTCTTGCCCTGCTGCATATAGACCCAGTTCTCGGGCGACGGCGGCGGCCTTGTGGAAAGTATTCCATGCGAGCCCATGGATCTCCGAGTTGTCTTCGCCCTTCCTGTGCGTCATGATAAGTTCGAGATCGTCGCCGCAGTTAGTGACACGAAAATCGTTTATCAGTCCCGACTCCTTTGCTGCCTTCAGGCTCTCCTCTGAAACACGGATCTGCTCGGGGTGGACAACGTGATGCCCTGCCAGCGAGCCTACATCCGCCTTGATGACACTGAGCGTGGTTTTTGTCATAATTTGCACCGTGTACATATTCATTCAATCATATTTTAAATTTGTTCTATTCGGTTGTGATTTTATTTAATCACATTAATGGGCTACCCCGATGTGATTGATGGAAATTTACATCATACTTGTGAATGCGGTGTTGCGGATGCCCATTTTGATGGTGCGGATGGCTATCTATCAAAAGATTATATCAAAAAGAATACCCGCAAGCTACATCTTCATCAGACTACTAATCACAAGTACGAGGATCACGTATAATGCTATCACGAAGTACGGTGCGTCCTTTTGGCCCAGGAAATAGAGCCCAGCCATGAGGACCCTGATAAAAGGCGTAAGCGCAAGCACCAGCACGCCCATCCATATTATAGAGGGGTTGATGAATAGCCCTATCGCCATCAGCGCGGCACTGACAAGCACACCTGCGCGCAGAATCCAGGATATGGTTGTTTCGACATCTACCACGATAGAACCCCCGCCGCCTTCATGAAGAGGACCAGTGCGAAGAAGGCGAGTATGAAGCCCAGCATGCGGCGCAGCATGTTCGATCGCATCTTTCCCATCATGAGGGTACCTGCATAGGCGCCCACCATGATGCCCAACACGGAGGGTACCGCCATGTAAAGGTCAACATAACCCTGCTTAAAGTATACAAACGCACTGGCAGCCGCCGTGACCCCTACCATGAAATTGCTGGTCGCAGCGGCCGCCTTCATAGGTATCTTCATGGCAAGGTTCATGATTGGCACCATGATCACCCCGCCCCCGATTCCAACCAGCCCCGATACGACCCCCGCGATGAGGCTCAGGAATAGACCCAACTTCATCCTAATTACAGTGTAGCACACGCGCATCTTGGTGCATTCATCAGTATACTCGCCCTTGACGGTCAGCCCTTTGACGGGGAGCGCAGGCGTCTCCGCCTCCCTGACGCCCTTGATCATCGTCGCAGCTGCATAGATCAGGACGGCGCCGAGCAAAAGCTGGATCGCCGACACGGGCATCATCATTGCGAGGAGCGCGCCTATAACCGCGCCGGTCACGGTGCATGTTTCGAGGATCATGGCTAGCTTGAGGTTGGTCATCTTATCCCGGATATAAACGCTGCCACCCATGCTCGAACTCGCTATTACTGCCAATAGGCTGAGCGCGACAGCCTGCTGTGCGGGAAGGTTGAGCCCGATGATGAAGAAGATGATCATCAGAACACCGCCGCCAAGGCCCAGCATTGTGCCTATACTGCCTGCAAACATCCCGAAGGCGAACGTTGCAATGATGACTGGCAGGTCCATGACAAACACGTGCCGATACTGCTTCTGCTGAGCTAATGATATGACATGTTCGCCCTTAAATGATTATGTGGTTGCAGGCAAGTCTACTTTTTAAGTCTACTTTTTTATACATCCTTGCAGAAGAGCAATGGCAGTGGTATTGATGTCTTCATCAAAGTCATTAGCATTGAGGTCGGACGTGGTAACTAAAGGCGTCAACCGGACACCTCACCGCGCGCTGTTGAAGGCGCTCGGGTTGACGAACGAGGAGATCGGGCGGCCGTTAATTGGTGTTGCCAATTCGTGGAACGAGATCATCCCGGGGCACATGCACCTGGATAAGCTTGCGGACGCTGTTAAAGCAGGCGTGAGGATCGCAGGCGGAACCCCCCTCGAGTTCAACACAATCGGCATATGCGATGGTATCGCCATGGGGCACAAGGGCATGCGGAGCCCGCTCGTCAGCAGGGAGATAATCGCCGATTCGGTAGAGGTGGTCGGCAGTGCATACGCTTTCGACGGCATGGTCTTCATCTGCAGCTGCGACAAGATCGAGCCTGGGATGATGATGGGCGCCATCAGGCTTAACGTGCCATCGATATTCATAACCGGCGGACCCATGCTCTGCGGCACACGGAGGGGCGCCCGGCTAACGCTCGATAATACATTCGAGTGTGTCGGTGGGCACATAAGCGGCAAGGTCAGCGATGCGGAACTGATGGAGGCTGAGGACTTCTCGTGTCCCGGCGCGGGATCATGCGCAGGGATGTATACCGCAAACACGATGGCATGTATGATTGAGGCTATGGGCATGTCTCTGCCTGGGAGCGGCACAGTACCCGCAGTGGACGCGAGGCGGATAAGGCTCGCCAAGCTGACTGGGATGCAGGCAATGGAGGTTGTACGTCGCGGTATCAAGCCGCTTGACATAATCACTGAGAAGTCGATCAGGAATGCGATAGCGGTAGACGTTACCATGGGCGGTTCGTCCAATGCTGTTCTGCACCTGATGGGGATTGCGAATGAGGCTGATATCGGGCTGGAGCTAGAGGCGTTTGATGAGATCAGCAAGGCTACGCCGCAGACTGTAGGCATGATGCCAGGAGGGAACGTCCCGGTGGAGGACATGGACAGGGCCGGCGGAATACAGGCGATAATGAAGCGGCTTGCTGAAGGAGGGATGATAAACACTGACGCTATGACAGTAACCTGCAAGACAGTGGGTGCGAACATCTCATGCGCCGAGATAATCGGTGACACAATCAAGCCGCTTGAGAGCCCCATACGTAAGTCAGGAACATTGGCCGTGCTAAGGGGGAACCTGGCGCCGGACGGGGCAGTAATAAAGACTGCAGGCCTCAAGATGTCCCGATTTGAGGGCAAGGCAGCAGTCTTTGACTGCGAGGAGGCGGGTCTGGAAGCCGCAACGAAGGGCGAAATAAAGAAGGGTAGCGCAGTGGTGATCAGGTACGAGGGGCCCAAAGGCGGACCAGGTATGAGGGAGATGCTCCAGCTGACATCGATTCTGGTCGGGATGGGGCTCGGGGAAGACGTTGCACTCTTCACGGACGGGAGGTTCTCGGGGGCGACCCACGGCATGATGGTCGGCCACATATCTCCTGAGGCGGCAGAGGGCGGCCCTATCGCGGCGGTCAGGGACGGGGACGTGATCAGCATAGACATCGAGAAGAGGTGCATAGATGTAGACGTGCCCCAAGAAGAGCTGAAGAAGAGGCTCTCACAATGGACTCCGCCCAAGCCGAAGTATAGCAGGGGGGCATTCTACAAGTACTGGAAGATGGTGACCTCTGCGTCGACAGGCGCGATTATGAAGTAGAATCCTGCGCTGATTCGTTCCAGCAGTAAAGATAAAGAACGGGAAGGTGGACGATAAGCGCCCGCTCCCTCCCGACTAATTCTGCCTCAGTGCGACCACAGGATCCATCTTCGATGCCCGCCTCGCAGGATAATAGCCTGCGAGGATGCTGACCCCCAGAGCAAAGACCATGACAAGAGCGATTATCTCTGGACTGATGATTGGCGTGTAGCTGAAAGACCCTGAGGTGCCGAAGCTGCCTCCAGACATGCCGAAGCTGTTGTTTGCGTTGGAATTCAACACGCGGCTAATTACAATGGGAATCAAGTAAGACATGGCCGTGCCGGCGGCGACGCCCAGAATGCCTCCTATGACGCCCATTATTGCCGCCTCGGACAGGAAGATCCTCATCACGTTCTTCCCCTTGAAGCCGAGGGCCTTCAATACGCCGATCTCGCGCGTCCTCTCGATGACCGATACGAACATGATGTTCATTATGCCGAGCCCAGCCACAAGCAACGAGATTGCGGCGATTGCACCAAGAAGCAGGGTCAGCTGATCGGTGATCGTTGAGACGATCTGCGTAATCTGCTTGACAGTGATTATGCTTAGCTGGCGGCCATATGAGGCCCTGATGGTATTCACGACACTGTCGACGGAATCCACGTCCGTTGCCTTCACTATCAGTTGCGTGTAGCTGGTCGTCCCGAGGATTGACATGGCGCCCTTTAGCGGCATGAATATGGTATCGTCGACCGATACTGCAGACGTAGCGCCATACGCGTCCAGTGCCCCAACGATCTGCAGCTGCTTTCTGACCGGGTTGACCAGCCCGACCTCGGCAGTTACTGACTGACCAACATTCAGATAGGCCACAGACAGGTCTTGGGGATAGTGCACGCCGTAGCCGATCACAGCTTCGGAGTAGCTCATAGCCTGAAACATGTGCCCCTCCTCGAGGGACGTGTCCTCAATTAAGAGTTCCCACTGTGCCGGATCGACGCCTATCAGCGTGAATGTCTTTGCAGGTCCCGTACCATAAACTCTGATCGTCGAGGTCACGATCGGGATCACATAATCGACGCCAGGCATCTGAGATATGCGGTCAACATCGGATTGCGTCAATATGATTGATGTCGAGCGGGTGTTGATGTTGATCGATGTCGGACCGAGCTTGTTCACCTGGTCAATTATGCTGTATTGAATGCCTTGGGTCTGCGAAACGAGGGCGACGACCGATGCGACCCCGATCATTATGCCAAGTATGGTAAGCACTGCCCTCAGCTTACGCTGCCTGATCCCCCTTATGCCCCAGCCGAGCGTGTCTGAAGCCTTCATCGTTTAGACCCGCTTTATTTTCTCATGCGCAGTATGGCGGCTATAGCAACTATCAGGACGAGCGCGATTGCGATGTAATACCAGTTTGCTATGAGCAATGAGATGATGGATGATGTTGTTGTGCCGCCGCTGCTTCCGTTGCCATCTCCAGTGCTCACAGTGATGGTGACAGGCACATTGAGCGTGCCCTCGAGCCTCTGACCGAGATCATCCTTGTAAGTGTAGCTCAGCGGTATGGTGTATTGTCCCGAAGAGATGCCTGTAGGCAGATAGGAAACAGTGAATGACACGGGCAGGTTGGTCTCGACATCGCCAACGAATAGCTTCTCGCTGGTTCTGGGGGAGAGGTGATCTATCGCAGCAGGTATAATGAGCATGCCGTTGGCGTTGGATGTCCCCAGGTTGATTATGTTGACGCTGAGCGAGAATGATTTGCCGTCGGTAATGTTGACCGGATAAGTGGATGCCTGAAGAACGGTGATGTCAACGATCCCTTGCACCAGCAGGCCTATGCTCTTTGATTCCTGCTTGGCGTCGTAGAATTTGTCGGTGTAGCTGGTAGAGACCGTGATGGAGGTAACCGATCCCGCAGAGCGCGGGGTGGCCAGTATGCTCATCGACACCTCCCTCTCCTCGCCGGGCCCTAGGTCGCCAAGCGACCAGCTGCCATCGGTACCGATCAGAACGAGGGACGCGGACGAAGCTGAGCCTGTGATGCCGGTCAGGCTTGAGAGGCTGGAGGCGCTGGAGGAGCTTACTTGAGAGCCTGGCATTGCAACCTGAAGAGTGACCGCCTTGGCAGTGAAGTCCGCGGTATTCTTCACCTTGACCGTGACGTTGTTTATCTGACCGGCTATGAGGTTCTGGTCGTCGATGCCCACCTGTATGTTGCTGGATGGCGTGGCTATGGTTGGGACGTTTGTGTAGACATACTTGGTCTCAGACACATACGTCAGGTTATCGTTGAAAGACAGGGCAACAGAGAATTGGAAAATGGAGCCCATGGAATTGGGCGACGCATAGATGGTTAACGGAATCGATATCGACTGCCCGGCGTTTATGCGGGATATGTTCCAACCGCCTGTGGTAGCAGTCAGCATGAATTGCGAGCCGCTGGATGAAGGGAGGGACGACAGCGACGTTGAGCCGGTCAGGCTCTCCAGCAGGCTGGCAGTAGAGGCGGAAGACGCGGATGAAGAGGACGATGCGCCGGGCATGCTGAGTATGATCGAGACGTTTGTGGCAGGGGTGCTGCCGACGTTGTCTATTATAAGATAGAGCGTGTTGTTGGCGCCTGCGACCATATCAAACGTTGAGAAGTGCGGATAAAGGCTTGCGCCGGTGAGCAGCTTGTTTGAAACGCTCATCCCTATTGACTTTCGCATATATGTGTCGGTGCCGCCCTCGACATACATGAAGGTAAAGTCGAGATTGGTAAGGGATCCAACTGCGCTGGGGCTCACATAAATGTCTGCCGTGAAGCCACTCTTCGCGCCGGGCGAGAGGTTGCCTAGAGACCACGATCCGTCCCCCCCTACAACGATCATGGAAGTGCCGGAGGTGAACGATCCGGATGAGCCCAGCGAGACAACGACGTCGTTGGCTATCGCGTTGCCGCTGTTCGTCACGTTGAATGTTATATGATTCACTGCGCCGGCAGTAAGCGTTATTGTGCTCGCCTCTATCGTCATATTTGCAGCCGCGCTGACGGGGGTCACCGCAAAGGACGATGCAACCATCATCGCAAGCACGGCAAGCGCAATTGTTGCCTTAGATCCACAAAAATAAATTCCAAATGGACGATTTGCACTGGTTTTAGACATCTTGTAGGACCTCTTTTTCAATGATTCCGTCCTTAACATACCATACCCTGTTGCAGAACTCGGTCAGCTGCATGTTATGAGTGACCATGATGACAGTGACTCCACTATCCTTATTCAATTTTCGGAGTATTGAGATTATCTCGTTTGCCGACTTCGAGTCAAGGTTTCCGGTGGGCTCGTCTGCTAGGAGTATCTGTGGCGAGTTGGTCAGGGCCCGCGCTATAGCGACGCGCTGCTGCTGGCCGCCGCTCAGTTCCGTCGGCCGGTTCTTCTCAAACCCCTTAAGGCCCACCGCCTCCAGCAACGCCTGCCCTTTTTTTAGCCTTACTGCCTTAGGCGTTCCGGACGCTATGAGCGGCACCTCAACGTTATCGAGAGCGCTCATGTATGTCAGCAGGTTGAAAGTCTGGAATATGAAGCCCAGCCTAGTGTTTCGAAGCTCAGCCAGCTTGTCGTCATTGAGCGTTGATATGTCGACGCCGTCTATCAGTATCTTTCCCCGGGAAGGGCGGTCCAGGGCGCCTAGCATGTTAAGAAGGGTCGACTTCCCGCTTCCTGACGGGCCCACTATTGCAACGAAGTCGCCTTTATTTATGCTGAACGAGACGCCGCATAGTGCAGGATACTCGATCTTGCCGATGGTATACACCTTTCGCAGGTCTTCGGCAGATATGATCACTTCATTTGTCACAGGCATCGCATCTGCTCCCTGCAATATCCCTTTTCTGACGGTAATTGTTGGTCGTATTTAAGAATGTCTATGAAAAAGTGATGTGAAGCGCTGTGCTGCAGCCAACCTTTTTATTGTAGATAGGCGAGACGTTTACGAGACGCATCGGTGAATGGTATGGAAGTGGTTCCCAGCGGAAGCCGGATCTGGAAGACTTCGTTCATTGACCCAACTGCCCTAATCAACGGCAAGCTGCTACTCGATGGCGACTTCATATATATTGCGCCGTTTGTTCAGACCGAATCTCACAACGGCGACATAAGGATAGGCGAAGGGACCAACATCCAGGATGGCGCCAAGATCACGGGTCCGGCAGAGATCGGCTCGAATGTGAGCATAGCGCACAGGGCAGAGGTCAGAAACTCGATCATTGGGAGCTTCTCATTCGTCGGCTTCGGCGCAGAGATCATCGGCTCGAGGGTCGGCGCCGGTGCATTCATTGGCCACGGCGCGCGCATCAGCGGCATCAACGTGGCCGAGGGCGGGTATGTTCCCCCAGGTGCGAGCAAGGTGGACGGGACCGTGAATGACGAACTCAGGGAGTTCAAGGAGGAGGTTCTACATGTAAACTCTGAGCTTGTCATCGGATACGTCGACCTGCTGTACAGCGAGGGGGAGAGGGCAGTGCTGAACATCGCACCATCCCCAAGGACCAGCTGGAGCCCCAAGAGCATCTATCCCAGGACAGAAGGCGTTAAGCTCACCGGGCAATGCCGAATAATAGGCAGTGTCGAATTTCAGGGGGAGGCAGAGGTAGGGGAGCGGACATCAATCAGGGGCGATGAAGGCATGCCCATCAAGGTCGGCAAGCGCGTCAAGATAGGCTGCGGGGCGGTCTTCCATAGCCTGAAGGGCGAGGGGATAGAGGTCGGCGGAGAGTCAGTGGTGAACGACGGCGCTGTCATCCATGGTCCGGTCCGCATTGGGAAACAGGCAGTAATCGGCAAGAACGCGATACTGCTCAAGAGCAGAATAGCCGATGGCGAAGAGGTCCCGGAGAATTCGCTTATCATCAATAGCGCCAGAATCAGGTGAGGATGATGCCTAGGCGCGCCGTTTTTGCGACGAATGTGGACATAAAGCAAGGCGTGTGAGGAGATGAGTTGGTTCGAGATAATCCTCGCTGCGCTTCAGAATCAGGGATACGCAGGCATGTTCTTGATTGGCATCGTTGGGAACATGATCCCTTTCGTACCCGTTCCGTTCCTGATACCTGTATTCCTGGTGTCGACGGTCCTGGACCCTCTCCCACTAGGGATAGCAGTAGGCATTGGCTCAGCAGTTGGGAAGTGCGCGTCCTATGCAATCGGAAGGGGTGGCGCCAAGATACTTGGTGAGAAGAAGCAGAACGAGTTGAGCGTATTCAGCAGGCTTCTTGGCAGGTATGGGGTCGTGGCAGTCTTTCTATTTGCCGCGTTGCCGCTTCCTGACGACGTGATAGTCATACCATTTGGAATGATGAAGTACAGCTTCAGAAAGTTCTTCGCTGCGCTCCTTGCAGGTAAGCTAGCCCTTAGTCTGCTCGTCGCATACGCCGGCAGGTATTCTTTCGAGTTCCTGACGTTCCTGCTGGGGGGCGGCAATGTTGTGATTGGCATGGTCGCATCAATCGCATTCATGGTCCTGATGATAATAATCATAATGAAGATCGACTGGATCGAGGCCACCAAACACGTTGAGAGCAAGGGTCTGACATCGTATATCCGCCTCCTCTTGAGGCGCATCTTCGGAAGGGGCGGCAAATAGCCTTTTTAGACGAATGCGGTCATAACTAATGCAAAAGTGTGTGGCAGGAATGAGGGTTACACTGATAGCGCATACGCCAGACCCAGAGCGGGTTGCAGCATCGTCCGCCAGGCAATGCTACTCCAAAAATAGCGCGACAAAGGCCGTGGCAGACTTGGATGAGAAAGAGATAAGACGCCTTCTAAGAATGGTCATCGGAAACGGCCACCTCTCCGTGCTCGAGCATGCGTCATTCACGTTTGCGATAGAAGGCATATCGAGGGCCTGCAGCCACCAGCTTGTGAGGCACAGGATCGCATCTTACTCGCAACAGAGCCAGCGTTACGTCAAAATGGACCAACTGGAATGGGTGGTCCCTGACAGCATCAAGAGTAAGCAGTCAGCTGCAGATGCCTTCGCAAAGGCGCTTGACGCATGCAGAGCGTGCTACTCAGGAATGTTGGCAATGGGCATACCTACCGAGGATGCCCGATATATTCTCCCGCAGGCGTCGCCGACAAAGATCGTTGTGACGATGAATGCGAGATCCCTGCTCAACTTCTTTGAGTTGAGATGCTGCCTGAGGGCGCAGTGGGAGATAAGAGCAGCGGCGGAGACTATGCTCACGCTAGTCAGGGCAGTTGCGCCCACAATATTCGAGGGTGCAGGACCTGCGTGTGTTAGCAGGAAGGTCTGCCCTGACAAGATATATGACTGCCCCAAATGGGTCGAACTTTTCAAGAGTGGCGCTAAGCAGGGCAACATTGATAGGTAGCCCTGCTGTTCGGAAGTTTTTAATAACAGTTGTTGCGGTTTAATGATAGTGACGCTTAATTGTAATAAAAAAGGTGATTAAAAGATGTCTGAAAAAGCCGTGACTAAAGATAACCTTGTTGGGATGCAGGTGATAGATGCCGAGGCAAAGCTAGTTGGAACGGTAAAGGACGTGGCATTCACAATCGGAAAGATCGGCATCTCGCTTATTGTGGAGAACAAGAAAGGGGACACTGTCAACGTAGGCTGGGACGCAATACAAGCGGTCGGGGACTTCATTGTGCTCCAGAAGAGCTTCGGGGCAAAGGCGCCTCCCCAAGCGGCAGCAGCGGCGCCTGCACCAGCAGCGGTTGCGCCCGCGGCGCATACGCAGAATCTGTGCCCAACATGCGGTGGCGAATTGAAGTATATACCGCAGTACCAGCGCAATTACTGCTATAAATGCCAGAAATACGCATAATCTTTTTTATTTTATTACGTATAGCCATTCGGGCCCGCTCAAAAAAAGAGGAGCGGCATCACAGGTGTGGTCGTTCACGATGCTTCAGGCGGAGCTCCCTCCTCGCCTCCGCCTCCTTGAAACGCCTCTTCTCATCCTCAGTCTCTGGAATGATCGGAGGTGCGGCAGTCGGTTTTCCATCGCTGCCGAGAGCCACCATGGTGGCGTATGCAGAGGCGGCATGCCTGACTGCGCCTGTTATCGGATTCTCGGCTACGACCCTTACCCCTACCTCCATAGAAGACCTGCCGACATGATTGACGGATGCACTCATTGTGAGCAGGTCGCCTACCTTTACGGGCGTATGGAAGTCCATGCGATCCATCGAG
>CAZEMX010000014.1:0-30789 GCA_964513415.1 uncultured Nitrososphaerota archaeon | reverse complement strand
ATCGTCTTCGCCTTGGCCACCGGCGCAACCCGCGCGCCGGGGGCCATAGGCACAGTATCTATTATCACCATAGCACGCCTGGTCGCGATGTCAAGGGTTTTTTTCGTATTTTTGTTGATTTTTGCCTAAGCATCCAATATCGTTTGGATATTTTCACCGCCTGCACCTTTCGGCGCGTTTACACACACACCATATATATATGCTGAAAGTCGAGCGCCTCCATCGAACCCGAGATATCGAGCACGATCATGATGTCCTTTCCCTCGACGGGAGGGGTGATCACCCGTTCGACGCTCACCGGCCGCGCGAGGGCGAGCGCAATGAGGACCATCGCCGCGGCGATTTCCGCCTGCTTGAGCCAGCGGAAGGTATTATAGCAATTAGCGTTCCTTTCAAGGTGAAAGGAAAAATGTTGTGGCGCGAAAATAAAAAATAGGTTATTCGGTGTCCGAAATGTATAATATCGTTTTTAGAATGAAAAGGTTTCATTTTGACGATGTAAAGAAATTTTATACCTGAAATCGTTGTGAAAATCGCGACGAAAAATCTTGTGATTTTTCGATATATCGTAAGTGCCCAGAATTATTAGCGAAAAATAATTCTCGATAAGTGCCCGGAATCACTAGAACGGCATCCAAAGAGGTCCTATACGTTTTTTACTCTCTCTCCTCTCCTATATATATATACCAGAGTCCGAAATCCGAATTAAATTTTGCGGGACGAGGAGATTACCCCCCACCCTAATGATTTCGCGGAGTTACCGAGAATTATTTTTTCTCAATAATTCTCGGAAGTTACATTGTGTCGTAAAAAATCCTGATTTTTGGGTAAAAATCAGGCAATAAAAACGGGTAGTTAGAAAACAGCGGTATTTTCACGGCAAAAACAATTCTCTTTGCAGGATGAAATGTTTTTGCCTTGGCGGTTTATATGTTATACAGTATGTTATAGACACCATGCGGCCAATCGTTGTCTTTTATGCGACATTTTGTTTTTGTTGTGTAGTGCGCGCCTGCTAGGCGCAAGGTTGCGCGTAGCACAGATGCGCGTTTTTCCTAGTGTTTGTCATTTTGGCAGTAATGGAAATCCTCAATAATCAGGTTCATTTTACGATTTTTTTCGATTTTTTCGTTGCTCGACATTTTGACATTTTGTCCACCAGACAAATCCTTTAGTCGTTCCAGATAGTTGTCAAATTGTCAGACAGGATGTCTGTTAAATTGGCAAAATCGGGAAAACCAATAATTCCACTATGTTGCCATTCTGTCAAATTTTGCCAGTGACCCCACTACTCTAAGTGCTCAAAAAGATATACCTCCCCCGCACAAAAAATTTTTCAAAAAATTTTTTATAGCACTTTTAGGCGAGCCGAACAATTCTTTCGCGATAAAAACGATTTACTAAGTAGCGACAAAAAACGGTAACTACCGAAGACTTTCTCTACTGATGTCGCCAATGTCATCGATGGTGAAACCATTAAGATGATTGTTGAGGAAAATCTTCGTCCTCTGACTGTCATAGAGAAGCAACCGGAGTACACCTACACCCACATGGTGATGCCGCTTCGCATCTAGCGCGGCCTCCATGCACATCAGCCACATAAGACTCAGAAACTTCAGAAAGTTCGAAGAAGCCCTGTTTTATTTTGCTGACCGGACCTTCATCGTTGGTCCTAACGGAGCCGGGAAAACGACGCTCTTGGAGGCCTGCGCCGGAGGCCTGCGCCGGAGGCCTGCGCCGTCGTGCTTGGAGGAAGGAGCTTCCGGCCTTCCTCATTGACCACACCAGTGAAAGCAGCGACTCGAGCGCCTACTGGCAAAAGCTCTTCGATGAGTGGGTCTACCGCGCCCCATGCCCGACGCTCGCAGCCGCAGCCTATACGCTGACCGAGGGGATGCTCTCCTTTACCCTCTCCCATCTCGGCGATGCCCCTGACCTCGAGGCGGTTCCTCTCGTCGTCGAGTGGAGCGACGGCTCGACAAGCGACAAGAGATGCGCGTGTGTATAATCTGGAGCAATGAACTGAAAGACGAAAGCGTATAAGGGCTTGACAAAATGTCAGCGTATTGGTAGGATAGTGATAGCACAGACGGGAAGCGAGATGCGCAGGTCGGTATGGAAGAGCATAATAATAAGGATATACGAAGACGAGCGAAGGATGTGGGAGAGTGTCGAGAAGGAGATAGTGCGAAGATATGGTGATGTTACGAAAGGGATAAAGAGGGAGATATTACATGCGGTGGCGGAATCCGTTACGGGAAAGTGTACGAGCGGACGAGAAGCCGACACGGATGAGGTTGAAGGAGGAACGGGAGAACTATGTGGAGAAGATACTGCGGGAAGTTGTACTGGAGATAGACGGACACACATACGACACGATAGAGGAGAAATGCGACGCGATAGCGGAACATCTTCGGAAGAAGATAGGGGAAGCGGTGTTGGTGAACGACTTCGAGCGGATGGAGCGGTACCGCGCGACACTGACGCGGATACTCACGGTGAAGAATATACTGGAGAAGAAGGAGAGAGCCGAGGCGAAATCCGATGAGAGCGACAAAGCGGAAAGCGGACTACGATACATATTTACAGAATCTTTCGGGGAAAGCGAAGAAGAGGATGAGTGACCTCGCGAAGATGCGGGTACCACGTCTCCTCGGGTGGCTCGTAAAGCACGACATCGAGACGATGACGGCGCTCGGAACACTGGATGAAATAATTGAGGATGACACGATTGAGGATATTGACCCCGTGAAAGTCGAGGCGATGAAGGTGGTATGTGAATTAGCGGAAGATCGGTTCGTAAAAGAGGCGGATGAAGACCTTCTCGATATCGTGACACGATGACGACCGAAAAAAACACGATAAAACGGATGAAGAGTAACCTCGACTTCGTGCTGAAAAGATCGGGGCTACTCGATTATATCACGAATGAAAAAAGCGCGATCCTCGATGAGTATCGTGACGCATTCAGGGAAAAGACGAACATATACGAGAAAGACGATGTCGATTTCTTCGCAAAGTTGAAATTGTCACGCGAAATCGTTCTGCGTGACTTCATATGGTTCATGAAAGTGGTGTCGAATCCGAAGAAGATGTTGCCGCTCCATGAAGTGTGCCAGCGCTTCATAGAGGAGGGGCCACTCGCATTACCGGCAAGTTACTTGCGGTCTGAAGCATATGGTGGCTTCTTCAAGTGGGTGGAAAAACCCACCGTCATTCTCGTGATGTATCCTCGAGGATTCGGAAAATCTACGAATCTTACGGGAAAAGCACTGTGGCGCTTCGTAAATAGACCGAAAGACCGGTTCCTTATCCTGCACGGCGATAAGGATAAGGTGAAACTCCTCATTAGAGGGGTCGCCAAGATGATGATGGCACGCGGCGCGGAAGCGCTCTTCTTCGAGTTCTTCTCGTCGGAAAAAGACTTCTATAAGGAGACCGGCACGAAAATCCTCTCGGAACATATCCGTATCGAGATGGATACCAGATACGCGAAAATGTTCAATGACGAGGAGGAAATCCGGAGAGAGGCGACCTTTACGACAGGGTCGCCGCAGATAGACAGGACAGGCCTCCACTTTGACGGCGGCTTCTTCGATGACCTCGTTGGAGATAAGAACTCGAACAAGCGGGAACTGCAGGAAAAACTCCGTGAATACTTCGATTCCCTGTTCGGCATGGAGGAATACCGCGACGAAGGCCACCTGTGTCTCGAGGGGGTCGGCACCCGTTGGCGCGGCCCGGGCCTGTATCAGCACATTATAGATAAACATAGGTCAACTGTGTTCCAGTTACCGCTCACTTGGGACGATACGCCCGGTATCTCGTATCATTACCACAAGTATCGGGTAGCACCGTTCGTTACGAATGAATTTGTGGAAAGGAAAAAGGCGGAACTGCATGAATGGTTCGATTCCCAGATGTATATGAAGGAACGACCGTATGACGACGACGTCTCGTTCCAGATGCAGTTCACGAATATATTCGCATTCAACGATGACGATGCGCAGGACAATATGCGGATAACAGAGACACGGAAAGACTTCATAAATAAATACTGCGTCATCGTATCGAAAGACCCGTCATATTCCATAATGAATAAGGAGAACGACCCGCGTGCATCGAAAGATGTTACTATTACCGTCGGCGTGAAAGACGATGTATTCTACCTATTCGATGAATTCGTGCAACTCGGCAGTGACCTCAATTCGCAGGATGCACCGAATACGCTGTTGACACCGGTGCTCGACCAGATAAAGCGGAATAATGCCGATGTCTATATGCAGGATACATTCGCGCAACAGGGTGTCTTGTTCCAATACTTCATATCGCGGATCGCGAAAGAGGTGCCGTGGACAGTCGTCCCGATGAAGTATGATAAGTCATCGAGAGGCGGCACACTCTCAAAAGTACAGCGAGCACAAATGGTGCTCGGCGAATTGATAAAAATGGGGAAAATACGGGTGCATTACTCATGCACGAAAGCGATAGCGCAACTCTCCAGAAGCGATGTCGGCTTCGATATTATTGACGCGCTCGTGCAGGTGTGCTCCCGTATGCCGGAGATATACAATATGATACCGGTCCGGAAAATGATGAGGAGCACGACGACGAAAGTGATACGGCGGCAGGTAAGACGACCATTATTTGAAACCACAGGATATTAGGAGGGCTACCATGAGTTTCAAGTCTTTCTTCGACAAGATAAAGCCGGTAAAAGCGGCACGCGCTATACCGGGAGCGGAACGCAACTTCATCGTAAATGAGTATGCACCGGCACTCGCAAATGCGATAACGGCACATGAGGGAAAACTACAGGCCATCTATGAAGCGCGACTGATGACGAAACAGAAGTTACCGGATTCACTCGACGAGAAAACGCATGGCGCCGTTATGTTGGGCGGTAACAACTCGTCGGTCGTCGAGAACCGGTCAAAATATCTGCATCCGATCGTGCGCGCTATTTCACTGAAAATTATGTCGGACATGACATCGTATCCAGCCGCATTCGAGTATGACACGACACTCGCCGATGAGGATGTCCACAAACTCGTGTTCGAAATGGAAATGCTCATCGCAAAACATCTCTCTACGAGACGGAATGTCCAGCAATTGACACTAGCATTGCACCACTATATCGAGAGCGGCACCATAATCGCAGAACCGCAGTTGATAGTAGAGGCTGACGGTTACTACGATGAAAACGGCACGAAGAAGGATGAACCACGACAATATGCGCTGTCTTTCAATGTATATGACCCGCTCACCGTTCTTATTGACCCGAATGCGTCGCCATGTGTTGTGCCGGATACCGCTGAATATATTATAATCACGCTCGGATATTGGTCTGCAGAACGGATAAAGAGTGAGTTCGATGTAAATATAGAGAAGAAAGACGGGCGTGTCCTTATGTCCGGTGGAGGTCTCATACATAATGTAACAGATGTTTATATGCGCGACCTACAGGAAGTTAGCGGTAGTGTTCCTCGCAGCGACACATATATTGTAAGGAAATACATCAGAGCGTCTGACGGGATGGAATACTATGTCGTAGATGACGGCTTCGTCGTAAAGAAACAGATAAACGGTTGCCGTGTTCACGGTAGGCTCCCAATCGCATGGTGCCCCATCATGATAGATACCAATTCACCATACGGAATTCCGCTTGCGGAAGAGATGAAGCCATCCGTTCATGTCATTTCCACGATATTCAATCAGGTCTGCGATATCAATGCCGAGAATGTGAATTCACCGATATTCACATTCAAAGACCTCATAGATAAGACACAACTTACCATGAATAGTGGGAAACGGAACGAGATTGTCGAATTGACACCCGGCGCATTCTTGGGACATGAGCGTTTTGAGTTCGATATAAATAAACTGGTGAAACGCATCACATTCCCGGCGCTCGACGATGATTCCCTCTTCATTTATAGGGAAGCGATGAATGCGATATGGTTTTTGACTGGCCTGAATCCGACAGCACTATCAGGCTATCAGGATAAACAGGTCCGCGTAAGCGGTGTCGCAGAAATGCTACAGACCGCCTCGATGCGGAATACTTCGGTTCTCGTGAAGAACTACGAGACCATGTTCCTGAATCCAATTGCATCACAGTTCCATTGGTTCATCGCGAACAACTACGAGAAATTTCCTGAATTCAAAAAACACGGGATAGTGCCTGAAATAATGAAAAAGATTTACGACATTCGTGTCGTAAATGGCTCATACCTGCCGGGTGACCAGTCCACGAGACTCCAGAAAGCGGCAATGCTCCGACAGGAAGCGGCACAGAATAGGACGATTGACCCTGTCCGCGCCTTGAGATACTTCTACCAGCAATTCGGCATAGACCTTCGTCGTTTCGAGCGCGATCCGCTTGAATTGCTCACCGAGGATCAGGTTATCCAGATGCACGAAATAATCAGGAGCGGCAACACGCAAGGTCTCATCCAGTATATTGAAGAGACCGCGAAAGCGATAGCGGGAAAGAGCGGAGGCACCAATGGATAATATCGAAAAGCGTGAGATGATAGATAGGCTCCTCGATATTTATTGCGAGGTGTATAATCTCTTCGAGTCGAACACGATAGAGGACATCTATGCCTTCTTCAAACACAAGCGGCGGACTGACATTTTGTCAATGCGCCGGAAAAGGCTAATAATTTTAGTGAAAATGGCTATTGACAAATTGGCAGGAAAAGATACAATGCTTATTGAGGACGACCTTCCGATAGGGCGCATGACGAAGGCGCGGGCTAGGAGGGCGGTTGATTGAAAACCACCACTTACGAAGGAGGATTATCATGTCTGAACAAAAACCGAACGAGACGATCAACGTGAACATTGACGCTGTGAAAGACGACCCGGAATTCAAACAGTTTCAGGCTACCAAAAAAGCGAAGCAACTCATTGCCGAGTACGAGAAGGATGATACCATGAAAGTCCTTCTCGACGACGGCGGGCTTCGCGATGTGCTCCAGAAGAAGCCGGAAGTCGTCTTGTCACAGGATAGATTGGCAGACGCTATCGAGTTTGCGAAGGAAAAGGCGCTCCTGCTTCAGAAAACGAAACAGGTAAATCAGTCCCAGCAGAACACACAAGTAGCACAGAACACACAGAATACACATGCGCCTATTCCGCCGGAAAAGCAGAAGACGATCGCGTCGGCGTCACTCAAGGAAATCGAGAATGAGACACACTCGATTTCGAGTGCTGTTGACCTGAAAGTCTTTGGGCGGAGATCTGAAAAAACAATCATGTAAAGGAGGATTACTATGGCTACTCAAATCAAGAACGGTGAAGTTTTCCAACTGTATGACCTTTCGACGAGTCCCGATATACTGGAGCGTCAAACTTTCAGCAAGAAGTGGGCGCATCTCAAGAACCACGCGCGCAACATTGCGTCGCTCCGTATGATTGAGAACCGTAGCCGTATCGGTGCTACGCAGACCGCGAAGATCGAGTGGGGTATCGGTGACCCGTTCAGTGAATCCGAAACGCTGGTCGCCAACCTTGCCTACAACGCGACGACAATTGACCTTACCTACGGACACCATCAGAAGCAGGACATGTTCTTCGTCTATGATCCGGCGATTCCCGCGTGGGCGGTTGTGCGGCTCGGCACTCTCGTTGGAACGGTCGCCGGAGGTTATCGCTATAACTGCTCGATTCTCAGGTATATCACGACTACGCCGACCTTTAGTTATACCACATCGGTCGTGGTAAAGACGGCTGCGGCCGTGAAATTCGCCGACCAAGCGCGTGAATACCTGAATGCGAAAGGCGATATCGGACAAAACATCATTCAGCGTTCCCGCACGACTTACGGGAAGAGCATCATCGAGCAGAGCGTTCCGTCACTTATCGACAATACGCTCGAACATCTCGTGCTTCTCGGCTATGAGCATGAGGCGAGGAAACTCAACAAGGCGCTCTTCACTAATACCGTCGCGATCGGGCTTGGTTCCTCGACGCAGGCTGGTTATGACTATGGCGTGATGGGTGGTTTCCCGTATTTCTTCAATCCGCATGACGCGACCTTCTCTGATTCCAATGGAGTCCGCACTGCGGCGTGTGATGGCTACTACGGTGTGAACCGCGTGTTCGCGACCTCCGGTGGTGCTATTACTTACGATGCGCTCCTTGAATGGGCGGAAGAACTCTCGGAAGTTGGTGGCGATGACAGGTTCCTCGTGATGAGTCCGTATATGTATCGGAAACTCCTCACGGCGCTCCAGAACCAGATAGTCATCGAGCGTGAAGACTACTCGCAGGTCGTTCCCACCTTCGCCGATGCATGGGTGATGAACAAGATCGACCTCGGGTTCCTCCGCTTCTGGCTCATCGTTGATCGTGGTATCTCTAGGATTCCGATGCTTGTGAAGGATGACGGAAACGCTTCCGTTGTTGCTGGCCCATATAACTGGATGGTAGCCTACGATCCGAGTCTTACTCACTTCATTCCGCAGAAGACCAAGGACGGCGTTGTCCACGACATGCGCACCGTATCGGTTGAGACCACCAACAACGATGATATTGAAAAAATCGAGATTGAGTATGCCTACTCGCTCGGTATCATCGACCCGCGTTCCGGAGGTTTCTTTGGGACGAAAGCGGTATAATGGAGGTGTGCCATGACTATGTATAAGGCGGCTATTCTTATTTGCGACGGTAGTTCTTGGTTGCATATTCCTATTGTGACGACTACTTCGTAGTTGTTTTGTTTGTCGGGGCGGTCTTGGCAATGACCGCCCCTGTATTATTGTTCTTTTACGGAGGGAACGATGACGATAGACCTTACACCCGGACAATTGCCGGGACCGTTGAATAAGACGCTCGAAGATGCGATAAACGGGAAACCGGACAAGCCCGCATCATATACGAGCGGTGACCTTGTGTCATTTACTTCGGCTGGTGACTTGAGCGATTCGAGTATCACGGCATCGAGCGTTTCGGGTGTATTGACGAATCTCGCGAAGATGCCGGTAACCGCTACCATATCTGTAGGTATCGGTACAAACTTGCGCGATGTCACGATTACGGTAAATGGACAAGGAAACGCGACACTCGCTACTGCGGTTACGGTGCCGGTATGGGTCGTAACCGCTTCCGGTGACGATCCTTCGAATACGCTTGCGGTATTAAGCACCGATCTTACGACATGCCAAGTAAAATCTGGTACCGGTATTCAACTTAGGAATGCGCTGAGTACTGGTGATGTTTGTGCGTTTGATGTGCGCACTGCGGCGAATGGAACGGTGACGATTACGGTCGGGAAGAGTGCCGGCTCGGCGTCTGTTTTCGTTGCGGTTGGGACATTGACAGGACAAGTGGTGTCGTCGAAAATTGACTTGACTAACGAGTAGGTGGTGGCGTCAAGTCGGTGGGCGGGCGATCTGATAGGTTGCCCGCCCCGCCATAGTTCTTTGGGAGGAAACGATGCCGGCGTATTCACATACCTATTCGGAGTTATTTCAGAAACTTGATTGGCTCCTGAAACAGGAGAAGGAAGGCGCCGACACTGCGGCGGCTGATAAGTTCAGGATATTGCCTTCAACACAGGCAAAGACGGTTGTCACGGAAACGATAAATGCGCTTGTTGATAAGGCGCCGGGTCGTTATGAGCGCGAAGTGATCGTGCGACTTGTTACGCCGCCGGAGTACAAACAACCGGAATATGGGTATTATGACATCTCGACGGAAAGCGAGTTCGTAAAGGATAAGATACTCATATTGCCGCCTCGATTCTGTGCGGTGCATTCAGTCCTTATGCCCAGCGGACGCTGGGAGCGGCTCTTCGATTCGTCGCAGTCTAACCTTGCGATGTATAGCCCCGCACATAACGAGATATACAACAATGACGGATGGCTTGTGGATACTGAGTTGCGTATGAAAGCGGTCATGTATCCGCGACCGATAAAGAATAATGTGACGGTGTCTGTGGCATCTGCCGCCGTCATTGGTGATGTTTATCTCAAAGTAGTCACTACGACAGAACACGGTTTTTCGTATGGAGATACGGTAACTCTTTCTAATTTCGCCCCAGATGACTACGATGAGACTTACGACATAATAGATGTTCCATCATCTACCAGTTTTGTTGTTTATTTGGGTGACGACTACGGTAAAATAAATAAGGTTGGTGAAGTGATACTCGATTCCGACGATTGGCTCATAGAGGTTGACGATTCATTCTTCGAGTATCTTCAACTTGAAATAAAGCGGCGTGCCCTTGGTCGCATGGGGAAAGGTATGAGCCAATATGAGTATTCGCTCATGCGTGAATATGAGCAACGCTGGTGCGATAGCCACGGTCGCGTCTTACAGAAAGCAGCAAAGTATGTAAGGGGATACGGCTTTGGCAAATAACACATCGAGAGACGACATACAGTATGAAATCCTGCGATTTGTTCGCACGGAACGGATAGGATTTCAGAAGGGACTCATAGAGCGTCCCGACAACAATGCCATCGGTTATGCCGGTGACATAGAGAATATGGACATTATTGACGGTGTAGCCGTAAGGCGTAGAGGGACACGGTGCCTGAATGATCCGGATGTCGCGCTTGACATAATCGCGATGCACTCAACTATAATCTCCGGATGTCCGGTTCTCTTCTTAATAACTCGCGAACGAGAAGTCAAAGCGGCACTCATCGAGTATCCGGAACGGATAATGACCGTATTCAAGAAAGGCTTTGCGCCACTGAAACCGGAATTGACGGGAGAAAACGCATACATTCTTTCGTTCAGGAAAGGGTCACAGTTCTTTTTCCTAGAAAGCGACGAGAAACTACGCATAATGAGCAATCTCGGTGAGACATATACGATAAACAAACTCGGCTATATTCAGGTTTTCAGTAAGGTTGTTCTCCCAACAGAAATCGAGTTGCCGACCGACATAATCGATGCTAGAACGGACACAAACAACGCATGCTTGGGCCTCG
This sequence comes from uncultured Nitrososphaerota archaeon, assembly GCA_964513415.1. Lineage (GTDB taxonomy): Archaea > Thermoproteota > Methanomethylicia > Methanomethylicales > Methanomethylicaceae > Methanomethylicus. The sequence goes on along the minus strand of CAZEMX010000014.1, from coordinate 19,837 downwards.
AAATAGAGGATACGACACACATACGACCACCGAAGTTCTATCTTGTGCGTGACAAGTCACGAAGATGCACGCCAGTAAGTGGAGAGATATGTGTCGGTATCGAGAACAACGAAGGTGTTGTAGGGCCGATGTCAGAAAGTATTGTTGTTCCTGAATATGGCCATTTTTATGTATCACTTGTTAATGCGAAGTGCATAACTAACGGTTTTGATTTCCTCGGTTTTGCCACACCGTTCGATTCCGCGCAGGATGTCATGTATGTCCGTAGAAATGTTGAGTTCTATCCAGCATCGAATACTTTTGTCTTTTCATCATATACGAGGCAAGATTCACCGCCACACAACCCGCAAGAAGGCACATCGGTATTCAGCGCGAATGTCTATCTTGCAATAACGACCAAAGGAAATGTTTGTTTCTGGTTCGACTACCAATCTCTAGCGGAAGATATTGACGCGCCAAGCATACCGGTAGGTGTTCCAGCGTTCGGGTCACCGATTCTGTTTTATGACCAAACGATAAAGTCGATCAAGAACACAAACGACATTTCGGCTAGTGGTGGTGTTATCGAATCCGATGCATTTATACAGAGCGTTATTTCACCATATAAGTTTTTCCACATAACGAAGCGTGTCCAGACATATGTCCCGTTCAAATATGCTGTAGAAACTGACACAAACACGAAACGCATAATAAATGATGGCGCAAACAAGTATGTCGGCGAAGTCTATTTCACCGATATTCCTGCGCCAATTTATGGCTCTATTTTCTCTGACGATGAAAACATTGTTTATTTGATGATAAAGGATGGCTTGAATTATTATCCGGTTATACCTGAAAACGATGGTACAGGTAAAATTCTTGGGTTTGCAAAAGCACGCATAACGATGTTGCGTGGCAGTGACGGTAAATTATACTTTATGCCGGTATATTTCAAGTATGACTTCAAGGCTCAAAGCGGATACTTCCTACATAACAAAGGCTTCGATTGTTGGGATGGAGAATTTATTATTAGGGAACGCCTGTTGTCTAGTGTGTCAAATCCAGCGTTACAGATAACTGCGATAGATCAATCTACATGTAAAGTGTCTTTGTCGCCTGCATACGACATATTTGTTCCATGTGAAGACCCGACAAGCAACGACTACTTGAATTGGATGCAGAACGGTCGTCGTTTTGTGGTGTGGAATAACGGGAATATAATTTCTAGGAGCCAAATGGCGTATATGAATAGTAGCGGGACAATAGTATATGATTTCATCAATTCCAACAATGGTCAAATAATAACGGATGACTGAAGATGGGAAATGTAGAACCTTCAAAAAACAACAAGATGCTTCTTGCGCTGAAACGCGCTTATGTTCCGGTTACTGCGATAGAATATACTACGCTACGCTCTAGAAAGTATGAGAAAGACAGCACCATCGAGATACCAACCGACATATCGTTTTGCACGCAGTCGGGTAATCGCGTGTTCATATTGCAGAAAGGCACCATCTTGGTCGGTGACCTCAACAGTATGCTTTTCAGGGACAGGGTAACAGTTGATTTTTCAGTGCTTGGCATCGAGCAATTATCGTATGGTGCGGTTGTCTTTGGGAATAATGGCCTTCACTTCATAGATGAAAATCTATCGTTACAGCGCGTTACCGGCGTTTCAACGAATTCTGTAAAGGCGTATTGTAGTTCCGGCAATGTTTGCTACGCCGTAACAGAAGACAATGAGGTTCTTGCCATAGTGCTTGAGTTTTCAGCACAAGGTCGCCCGTATCCGGTAAGCACCTCAATATCTAAGGCGATAAGTGCAGCAGATTGGGGCGACAATCCACAAATGGTCGCCATAGATAACACGCTGTATATTGCCCGCGCACACGATATTTACATATATCGTGAAGGCGCATGGACAAGGTATGACTTCGGTGTTCACACTATTCGGAAGATTGGTGCGCTTGCGAATAGACTCGTAGTGTCTTTCCATGACGCATTTACCTTGTTTGAGGTTCCGATAGTTATTCCGACTGCTGATGATTTTGAGGGGTCATAAATGAGCGTTATCGTAAAGAGAAACGGGATACAGGTAAAATCGAGCAAGTTTGAAACCGCCGGTGTCTTATCACGCGATTTCCGAGTGTATGCCGATACCGTGTATCCGTATAAGTATAATTTGCAGGTTGATGATGAAAAAGCGTTCTCTTTCAGCGTCGGAACGGGATACGAGAAAGAACATAACGGTTATGACGGATTCAAGAACCTACGCGCTCTGCTCGACAGTTCAGAGACAGCCCCTACCACTGCGACATCTGGATGGTGCCCGCATTTGACCTCACTTTACTTTATTTATCACGAAGTCGAAGACGGCGTTGTGAAGGTTGTAGAGTACGATACTGTATCGAACACCATATCGTCATATTTTGTCGAGGGTTCATCCGCAGTAGAAGAGGCATCATTGCCACTAAATAATTCTTGTGCTGTATATGGCGGATATTTGTATTTTATAGCGAACCTTGCGAACAAAAATGGGAGGCTGATAAAGTTCTCATTGTCAGGGAAAATGGTTGAATCTTACTACGATTTTAACACCGACATCTCCGGATACGACACCGTTCTTCTCAAGAACTTAAAGATAGCCAGTGACGGAACATTTGCGATAAGTGGCGATGTTCGAGACTCGACGGAGGCGAACAAAAACAGGTGTTTCCTGTATGTTTCATCGCTGGCGGATATTGACGACGTGACCGTTTCTGGCAACACGAAGAATGTGCTGTTGCTAAATGATGCGTCAACAAACATGAACGCAAGGAGTTGTGTTCTCATATCTGACATCGGTGGATCTGGTAAAGCATACGCGACAATGTTCTGTGATAGCACCATTTTGTCGTTAACGCTATCTTTTACATGCTCGGTTGTTTTCGATGATGCAAGCGATCTGGTAGATTCCGTAGTTTTCTCTATGACTCCAAACTTTAGAAGCGTAGATCAAGCAAAAGAGTTACCACGCACCAACAAGGCGATTGTTGTTGCGAGTTCGCAGTATGACAACAAGGTTGTGGCATTTGAGTATGCGAAGTGCGGCGTATGCAACCACGCCCAACGCGTATACCAGAAAAACAAGTTAGGTTCATCTATTTATGGATATACATTTTACATTGAAATAAGCGGCGTTCAATCTATAGCAATAAATGATACACTTTTTTCTTTATCTGCCTACGGAACCGATGTATTTTTGGTGAAACATACTGGAACGAACATAGAAGTCTATATGTATGACGATATTACAAGTTCACTTGTTCTTGCCGCATATTCTTCATCTGCGGCCTCTATTATACAAGCAGGCACACTGACGAGTTATCGGCTTAGAATAGAGCGCGCTTCTGGTTCTTGGTATATTACCGCAAACGGTGTTTCGTGTGATGTTGGACAAGGTGATGGTTCTCAGTTGAAGATTATATCCGGCGTTCAGGTGAATTTCCCCACTTATGATGGTTTATTTAGAAGCGCATTCGATAAGTTCACTCTCATCATAGATGGTAAAATTCTTCACGATGGCGTTCCGGGTCCCGAAGCACTTGTCGGTGGCGTATCGGAAGGTATGTCTGTTGGTTACGCGTTCATAACCGACGATACGCATAAGACTGAAACCGGCATTGTTATGGCGCAGCGCCCGGCATTTGATATTATAGATAATGGAAACAAAAACATTCGTGTGTATATTTCTACTAATATTATAGGTAACACAAGCGTTTCTCTTTTCAGTATAGACTGCACAGCGCGGACAACATCTTATGTCGCTGAAGGTATATTGTTTGGCGCAACGCCGGCATTTATTCCGCGCGTATATGCGCCAGTTGTCGTTTATGATTCCATAGGGACACCGTTCATTTATTCTGCTGTTAAGGTCTCGAGTGAAAGCGATTTTGAGAGTATCGCTTTCGGTGTTTGTAAGAGCGACAGTCTTCTTTCATTCGAGTGTAACGCGAGCACGCTACTTATTCAATTCGATGCAACCGATCCGTCGGTTACTCCCGGGGAGCCGCAGACCGATATTCTTTATTTTTCAGATTACTACACATGGCTTGAGGAAAGCGATGAATTTAACCTCATAGGATACGCGTATATTCAGGACACATTGCCGACACCGCCGTATCCACTAATAATTTGCAATGAAAACTCGCATGTTGACTTCCTTCGATACGGAGAGACAACAGAGGACATACCATACTATAGCATATATCGTAGGCAGACCGGCGTTACACGATACGATTACGATGTGTCCACGAACTCGTTTTATGAGGATGCGAATGGGCGGTTCGTCTTGGGCACAATGACAAAGAAAGTCCAAGACACATACGATAACTTCGATGCGTATGTCGAGACGCCTAACCTGACCATTTCTCAGGTTCTTGAGGAGATAAAGAGCGAGGTTATCGAGGCGTTCCTGAAAGTAGGCGTCTCCGAAGTTAGAGCCGAAGTTTCATGGACGAGCGACACGAATTACAGAACGAACAGTGAGAAGGAGTATCTTCTCTGTGGGTCTCCTGAAGAGACCGCCCGCCTCGATGACGGAACCGGATTGCCGGTATATTTTGCGGGCTCAAAACAGATAGAAATAAAGACGACAAGCATTGACCAGCGCGTATCGAGAAGTTTCCGGTTACGGATAGAGGCACGCATAACTGACCTTGATAACAACGCATATTACGATGATTTCCGCGTGTTTCATGTTACCATAAAGAGCGATCCGGCTATTGCCATAGAAGGAGACCGCGATGGTGAAGGTGGCTAAGCCAACAATAACGGCACTAACGACGACGCAGATAGCAGATGCACTATTGCCTGCAGAAGCGGTTCTTGAAGGTCTTGTAGATACCGCAAATGTCCATTACAACGGAGAAGGTTATGCTGAGATTCCAACTGCGCAAGTAACCGATCTTGCCGATGTGAACAGACCAATTGTCGGCAACAAGTTTTTCGGGACACCGACAAATGGGACATCTATTACTAAGCAGTTATTCGATCCGCTAATTAGTCTTATGCGGAAGAATGTCGTTTTCGTGCCGCTTTTTGGTAGTGCCGCTCATGTGATAAATCCGTCGAACACCGTTCCTTATACAGGATATAGCATCGAGATGCCACTAACTCCAGAGGCGAAGGAGTCTGAATGGTATAAAGAAGAACTAAAACTAAAGGCAGAATGGGAACAGAAAAATCAGTTGTCAGACTACATAGGAATTGTTTTGAAGCACACACCTCGATTACGACCCGTGACATTACGACGGCTTAGAGAATTATTCGATGAAGGTGTTATACAGTTTTTTACCGATGGAGAAAATATAGACCCTGTAGATACAATTCGGTCAAACATGTTTGTTCGTAAAGAAGGTGGTGTTGCTAATATAACAGAAGATACGCCGGTTCTTATGGCGAACACAATGCTCGATACCAACAGAACGACGCAAAACGCATTGGACACGATAAAGCATTCAATATATTTTCAGCAATGGGCACCGACATATACCTCGTTTGTTAGTGTTCTCAATCTAACCGAGACGATAACGAAGGATGAATATCTTACCGTTCTTGTCGATCTCGTCGTTCTGTTCGAGGAGGTTCCATGAAGCAGATACAATCTACCGCATATTCACAAACACTCGAACGGCGCATCGCAGAGACCGAAGAAGCGGCACGGAACATACATGCTGGTAACATACTTTATTTTGCGCCATGTGTCTTCAATAGACAGGTAAAGAAAGATATAGCGGAATTCGAGTATTCAGACACCGCCAACATAAATGGTTACGATTGCGACAAACTGAATGCGATGGTGCGTTACCTGAAGGCCGGGATGTCAAAGATAGCGTGTCTTACCGGCACATTCGAAGCAGACATAATAAACAAAACACATACGGTTCTTGTTCCTGAAGGTTTCGATGGTAGGAACTCTTTTGTATCATGTGGACTTCTTGCTGGCATAGGTAACAAGTATGAGGTCGTACTTGGTCAGGCAATGAGACTTCGTGTTACCACGAACGAGTCGAACATAGTATTCGATGTGCGAAACATGGTAGGCGCCAAGTTTGCTTATGTTATTCTTCTTCGGAGGTCAGTATGAGACGCGGTGACCTGATAACGGTATCGCAGATAAATCGGAGAATAAACAACCTGTATCTTAGAATAAACAATATAACTGCCGAGGATATCCGCGCGTTCTCGACAGGGCAGATACTCATAAATTCGTTAAAGTTTATATCCGAAGTCATGTCAATTTCCACTGAGCAGTATTTTATGAACACTGAGTCTGGTTTTTATAGACTTTACGAGGATGGTTTGTTGAAAAATTATTGCGAACCAAATGGAATTGGATATTATTTGAAAGAGATAGAAGAATTGGAGGAGCGCCGTGGCGAGGAATGACGATCTTCGGTGGGCACAGGTAGGTCTCAGTAGTGCCGGTGGTGTTGCTGGTGCCGCATTGAATTTTGCGGTGCCCGGTGTTGGCACGATACTTTCAGGTATCACGGGTGCCATTTCTGCGGCACTTGGTCTCGCGATGGAGCCGGAAATCCCCAAGATACGGCCTGAACAGATACAGGCGCTCGGTCTTGGGATGAATGCGCTTGCGAACCTCGCGGCGCAAAGCGGGCTATCGCAACAAGCAGTCGGACAGATAGGGCAGATAGGCCGTGAAGAGCGCGCTACACAAGCGCTTGCGGCGAACACTGCGGCGTATGGGTTATCGCCGTATGACCGGAAACGCATAATGGAAAGGCTACTTTCACAGTCGGTAGCGGTAGATCGTGCGATAACCGAGAAACTTCAGTTGCTCGATCCGATGGCGCAGGCGCAGAATGCGCGCGCAGTGATAGGTGGCAGTGCCACCGTTGGCGCACAAGCGCAGGATGTTGCACAACAACAACTTACAAGGAAATTGCTCTTGGATAGGTATCAAATGGCCGCCGCCGAGAATTTTGCTAAAGCGATGGCTGGCTTTACTTCGGCAATGCTTACCGGTGCCACACAGTTCGAGGAAGGACAGAAAGAAAGAGAAGCCGCTAAAGCGGCGGAAGAAGGGAAGCGGCTTGCCGAGGAAGTTGCGTCTGCAGGTGAAAACGAATTGGAAGAAAACAAGCGCATAAATAGTGATTTTGATAGTCTCCTGAATATGTTGTATCCTTCTACAAGAAGTCGTCAGTTGGAATAGGATGTGGAGGGCGAAATGGCAGATATATTTGAAATTCGCGGAATGCGAGGCCCCGGTATCCCGAATGAAGAACAAGATAGTGAAAGTCCACATGAAGTTACAATAGAAGGTATACAAAAACGAGACCAAGTCATAAAGATTGCCGGTGACGAGACGGCACCTGATGACACTGAGAAGATAAGAGCCGGTGCATCAGCCGGTATAGGAACGACAATTCCTGTTGGTAGTCTTGCTAGGTCAGAAAAGCCGATAATGTTTGATAAACTACTTGACGATGCTGAGCGGCTAAAAAGAATAATTGAAGAGTTCATAAAGATAGGCAATCCACCCGAGATACCCGACATAATCAGGGATGTTGCCAATCAGATAGGTGATGGCAGGTTATCCCCGACCCCGGAAATGCTCGCGTTCATGCAACAGAATCCGCAGTTATTGAAGCAACCGACACCGCGTTCGATGATGTTGCAATCCGCGGTAACCGCTATAATGGCGGGGCTCGCTGGCGCCGGACAAGCGGCGTCCAGTCGCGGGTTGCCGCGCACAGAAGCGAGCGCTGAGGTGATGAAAACCGGTGCGGCTTACATAGAAGAATCACTTATGCAAGATAGAGCATTGGCTTTTGAAGTTGCAAAAAAGAATGCCGACATCATAAGTAAGAATCGCGAGAATGTTCTCAAACTGTGGGAGGAGATAGATAAGAACAACAGAGAAGTGGAGAAAGCGCGGCTTTCTCTTTTCTCGAAGGCGATAGATGGTGCGAAAGACCTGTATAGAACGCAAGAGACAGCAAAAACCGAGCGTGTAAAGACTTTTGAACAGTCGCGTCGCGAAATGATGAAAGAAGCGGCAGATGTCGAGACTAAATATCTCGACCGCCGCTCTCGTGAAAACATCTCCGAATTCGAGGCACGATCAAGAGCGGCAATTGAGCAGGCGAAATTGCGGCTCGATTCATTGAAGTTACTACTCGATGTAACAAAACTCAGGAACGATGATTTAGTCAATATGTCCGAGAAACGGAGTGCCGAGGTCGCCGCGCTTTCTGAAATTCTCGCCGAGAATGGCGCAGACCCGACACTTTTCAGTTTCGACGACAAAGTGCCACGCGCGGTGTGGCTGAACAATGTAGCGAAAGCGTCCGACATTGGCAGTGCGTGGGCGGAGGCACTTATCGCATATTCGGACGATATGGAGTCCGGTGTAAAAGGCTCACAGAAAGTGGCGAAGATGGTGAATGAGTTAGGCAAACTCGCCAATGTTGGCGTTATCGTGAATCCGCGACTCGTGACTCGGCTCTCCCGTAACGATATGCGTATCGCTTATGATGCGGCGGAAAATCTATATGCGCTCGGTGTATTCACGAAGAAAGAAATCGAGGGTATGCAGAAGGATTCCGATATTCTCCTGAACTTTACGACGATGTATCGCAACTATCTTGTTGCCGAGAAGAAAGCGGCGGCAACAGAAGACCCAATCAAGAAAGCGCTAATAGAGCAAAAACTCAAGCAGATGCGCGATGTTCTCGAACGGAACGCGCAACGGGGAAGCCCCGGTGAGATGCGCATATTGTCAAAGCAGTCGTTCCTTGTCATGCTTGAAAAACTCTCACGCGATAAGCGCATGATAGCGGAGAAACGATGGTATTGGGCTGATATCCCGATGAGTGAAGCAATACAGGAACGCCTCGAAACCGAAACCAACGAAGAGAAGAAGAAGAAATGAGCGAATCGCTTATCATAGAGGAAGGTAAAACACCGCTTCCTCCGATAGAGTCGGAGAGTATAGAGACGGTATCTACCTTCGCTGGTGGTAAAAAACCTGTTGAGATACCGATCATCACGACATCAAAAGCAGAAGACCTTTTTGTTGATGTTCCCGCATGGAAGAAGGTTACGGAAGCCGACATAAAGAAATCCGTAAAGAATGAAGCAATAAAGAACTCGTCAACGATAACGGTGCTTGCCGGCGCCAGTATGGCGGCAGGCACCGCTATAGGTAGCACACTCGGCATGCCGGTTATCGGCGCACTCGTATCGAAACTCGTGCCGCTCGGTTATGTCGGGTATAAAGCCGCGGCAATTGCGTCCAGAACACCGGAAGAATTCTGGTATTCCATGTATGCCAGTGAGAATCAAGTAACGACACAGAGCGGTTTCTGGCGTGGTGTTGGAAAGGCATACCTATTCGGCACAGCCGAGGAATCTGCCGAGTCGCTTTCAGAGGAAGTCGGCAATGTGGCCGGGACACTCATGCGTGATTTCACATTGGCACATGGGATTGGTCGCGTTTTCGTAACACTTGCAGGTGGTAAGCGTTTCTATGATATGGCAAATGCAGCTGATAAGGTGTCGCGTTTGAAAGCGCAGAAAATCCTTGAGATGTCGAACGCATTTGCACTTTCCGGCTCTATGGGTGTCAACCATGCGATAGATCGTTACTACGAGGAATTGGGGGCCGGAACACCGGAAAAGCAAGCGATGCAGGCGGCTATGGCGTCAGGTATCGCCACTGGTGCCTCCGGTGTCGCGTTCCTCGGATTTTTCCCGCATGTCGTAAAACGATTTGCGGGGACCGTATTCGATACATTTCCCAAGACCTCGCAGATGGTAATGTCGAGTGCTGAATGGACCGGTTGGTCTAAGGCAGAGACAGACATAAATAATGTAATCAGGACTGGTATATACGATTTACCGGAAGATCCTGAAATGGATATGACCGGATATGCTACGGTAGCCGGTATCGGCGCATCGTTCTCGCTCGCCGGCAGCATGGCGGGTGCCTTGTTCACGACCGCAGGTCGCGGGATCGGAACGATAGTTGATAAAGCAACATCGAAAGCGATGGGGCGCAAGAAGGCGGCACAGGATTTCGCAGAAGCCGCCGCGAAAGTTGATTTCCCCGACAATGGTGTAAAAGTTTCGAAAGAAGTTGCCGAAGTGAATGGATACTCCGAGGAAGCCATACAGCGCGCCTCGAGACCGACAATAAAGATAGAGCAGGAACAAAGTCCCGATACTGTTGAAATAAAGAACGATTTTTCAGATTATCCACTAACAAGTAAGCAGATACAATTTTTAGTTGACACTATCCGAGAAAAAGTAAATAATGGAATTGACTACGATGAGGCGATAAAACAGGCATGGCAAAACGCACCGCTAAAACTCAGAAATCCCAAGAATTTCGAGCGGCTAATGAGAGCGCTCGAAAAATAATCGGCGACACTGTTGCGTTCGCATATCAGGACGCACTCGCCGACCGTATGGCGTATAATGAGCCGCTCTGTGGCGATGCTATGTCACATTGGCTCGTGACACCGGAGATACCTGACAAAGAGATAGAGGAGACCGCGCAGGTTTCTGCGGAAGCAATGTTTGGCGAAGTGTTTTCCAATGAGAAAAAGAAGATACGGGAGATGTTCTCCGATGTAATTGCCGGCTTACAGGAAGACGATTCACCGCTGAAGATCGGTCGCGATTTCCCGATAAGTCTTACCGATAAAGAGGAGAACGATATTCTCGACGCGATACTGTCAGACCTCATGGAGCAAAAATGAGACTTGGCGCGCGTGCCGCGAAAGCGGTTGCCGACATAATCGTAAATAAGGTCGCAAAGGCAATAGGGAAAAATCCCGAAGAAGTTATCGGAAGCATCGAGGCGACTGGTAAGAAACTCGGTGAAGCACTTGCGGGCGGTGAAGTCGGGAAACCGCCGGAAGCGGTGCAAGTGACTACCGGTGAAATTCAGGCGAAAATGCCGGAAATGCGGCAACTTGTCGAATCGGCGAAGAAGGAAACATACGCAGAAATAATCTTCAAGAAGGTAGAACGCAAAGCGAATCAGCATATTCCGGACATACATAAGGCGCTTACGGCGGCACAGGAAGGAAATATCGAGTTACCTATAGCCATATCGAAACGACTCAATCAGGTCGGTATAAATGTGAAGCCAGACGACTTCCTGAAGGAAGGTGCTACCGTTGAGTCAATAAAGCGTGAAATAATCAAGCCGCATTATGATCGACTTGCATATCTGAAAGTCATAGACGATGTATCGAGTCAATTGGCACATATAACGACACCGGAAGCGGCACAGAGTGCGTTTCGGGAAGCATTATCATCCGCGAAAATAAAGATGGAAGATACGGTTGACCTTAATGCGTTCCTTCAAAAGACACGGACAATATCTGGCACCGATCTACGGAAGGCGGCCGGCACCATGTTCTCTCAGTTATCTGCCGCACGCTCGATACAGATGAATAACATATCGAATGCGCTCGGTGTATCGGCTATCGAAAAACTAACCCTCACATTTCCTGATTATGTCGCGCGTGTCCATGCGTTCGCGGCAAGGAACGGGCTTACCGAGATAGCGCAGAAAACGAAAATCCTCTATGATCATGCGATTTCTCTTGATAGGCTGAATGCCCGTGTAAGCAATATACAGGCTGGCATAAGTCGTGACTGGAAGATACTCGAAGAGCGCGGTATAGACACCAATGTGCGACGCTATATCGAGTCGATGGATATCGAGCGTGCGAATACGAACAGTATCTTTAGGACATCCGATATATTCGATGACGGTATCGCGATTGATCCTGTTGCGGCACGAACCGCCGGCTTACTCGATGATGCCGGAAGACCATTGTTCGAGCGCGATGTCTATGAGGCTATCGTAAGAACACAGAATTCGTTCAGGTTGCTCCGAAAAATGGAGCATGACTTGAGAACTGAGACATTCTATTCTGAACACGATACGCTACCGATTGCCTATGATGAATTGTCTGAGGCTGTAGTCACGGCGCGTGACGGAAAGCCGTATCACTTCAGTCGCAAGTATCCGTGGACACAGGAACGGTTTGTGGAACCGGGCTTCGATAGTTTCGGTGACTATGGCTACAATTATTTCCCGATAAAAATAAATGAGGAGCACGCCAAGTTCATAGCGGAACGGAAAGCGGAAGCGGGATACGGTGACTCCGTCTATGATGTCCAATACGCGTATCAGAGAATGCGTAGATTTGATTCTTTGGCGCGTATCGAAGAAAATCGCCTGAAACCGCGAGAAGAACTCGAACATTATTTCGGACCATATATGACGAGTATCATGAAGCAACGCGGTATAAATCTCATACAAGACATGAGGAAGACCGTCCGTGTGCTCGATCCGCTTGCGGTGACGGACAGGAAATCGAACAGAAATCTAGAGTTTATGCTCGATGAACTCGAAAAATTTTATACCAACATGTTCCGTCCGACACCAAACCCGCATGACATGAAGCAATTCTCGGTGATAACATCGGCAGTATCGGCATTGACAGACCTTAATACCGCTATGGTTTTATCGCCACTGAATCCGCGTATGTTGTTCTTCAACACAATACAAGATTTACAGACTTCCGCCATGTATAAGCCTTGGAATTATATACTCAATTCCCAAAAAATGTATGGTGAAATCGCGAAGATATACATTGGCGGAGAACGGAAAGTTGATAAGTTTGCACGGCTTACTACCGAAAAGCGCTTGAAACGCGGTCTTATCGAAAGTATAAAGGATAAGGAATTCCGTGAGGTCGTAAAATACTATTTTGAGACACGGATGCCAGATGTCTTGTTCATGGACATCTATGAACCACAACCGGCAATCCGGAAAATGCTTACTTGGATCGGTGGCCCGTATCAGGCTACCGACCTCATTTCACGGTCGAAGGCGTTGTATGCCGCATGGCAATTCGGGAAAACGGAATACGAGAAGGTGTTCCGTGATGGTGTTGCTAAAGACACGGTAAAACTATCGAAACAAAAGCGAGAATTAATAGATAGGCTAAATCTCCGTGAATTCAACGAGATAGACATAGACCGTCTCTTGTCCTATGTGCCAAATCGTCAGAAATTCCTCAACGAATATGCGGCATTGTCTACTCACTACGAGATGTTCGGCTACTCGAAGTTCAATAAGCCGTATATTGCAGAAATGGCGAGAACGGCGCATCCCGTTTTCGGGCGTATGGTGCGGTTCCTATCGTGGAATACATACTACCTGAACCTTATTCGTGGTGCATACAGGGCACATCTCGAAGGGAACAATGAACCGATAAAGCGGCTTGCGGCTATCAGTGCACTATGGTGGGGCACTGCGGCTACTGCGTCCGGTCTCGATATGGAAACTGTAAATTCTTGGGCAGAATATGGACTTGGCAGAATACCGTTCTGGTCAACCGCTTTGGGCCTGACGACACAAGGATTTAATCAGGCTTACGGGATCGCCGCACCAAGTATCGCGACAATGATTTATCCGGCAATAAAGATACTCGATGCGGTAACCGATGCGGTAGATGGTAAAGGCCAAGACGAGATAGACAGGCTCGAAAGTTTGGTGTGGCGACAATTTAGGTATCAACCTCTTGTAATAATGCCGGAAAATCTATATAATATAGTATTTGGAGAATAACCTTTTAGAGGGAGGACACAATGTTGAAGTTCAACAGAACAGAGTTCAGGGCTGGTAGTGTTTATGACTTCATGCCGGTCATCCCATCTCGGGAGATGCGGGAAGTAACATTGTTATCGTTTACAGGTGATAAGATAACATTCGATGACACGAAGTATAGCCTTGACGGCGCACTGTCACTGTCTCTTACTGTAGCGGCGACGGGCGGGAACATAGCGGGCGGCGAGACATTCACGGTGACGATCTATCGAAAGGTCGGCTCGACATACTATGTGATTGGCAATGTGACCTGCACGGTGCCGGCAGTATCAAATGGCAAGGTGTATACCGTTGCATTCAGTGACCCGAACATGTATGTGCCGAAAGGAACGCATTTCGCTGTAAGTGCTTCAACCTCTGTCGCCGTTGACAGTGGTGTTACGGCAACATTCGCTGTGGACATTGACTCTGCCGTTAGCCTCGCGGCGAATGGGTTCGTCCCAACTACGTATAGCTATCGCACGAATGAGATAAGCCCGCTCGACATGCGTGATACCTCTGTGACTATAGCAGATTCCACCGCCGTGAATAACACGACTTACTATTTCCCTGCTGGTAGTACATCACTCACATCGTGTTGGGATACATTCAGCAAAAACGCCAGTGGCGGAAAGGGGCGACGCATATCGTTGTCGGGGAAGGCTGTTCTCGCTGAGGCGAAAACCTGCACCATAACAGTCTGGGCCTCTGATGACCCTAACGCGACTGTCGCAAGTAAGACGTGGGTTCAAAGGTATTTTCACGATAACGACGGTAGTGTCGTAAATTCGAAGACGCTTACCGGCGGAGCGGGGGGCTCGACAGAAACATTCATGCTCACACTCACTGAATTCTCAGCACGGTATCTTGCGATAAAGGTCGTGACAAACGATAACACTACATTCTCTGCATGGATGAGTGTCGGCTACTGATGGGGGCTCAATATGGAACGCATCAGAAGATATGTCGAGTCAATGAAGCCTCCCATAGACTTCCTCAAATGGAAGTATGAGGCAGAGGCTCGATGGGTGCTGGAGACTGGCCTTCCATTCCCAGATGATGGAGCGCTCATTGTCGTCGATGAAATAGCGAAACGCACTGGGCAGACTGTCCAGCAGACCAAGTTACCTGTCGTCTTCTCGCACGAGGAGGCGGTCCGCATAGCGAAGGCACTCGGCGGCGACGATAAGGCTGATGACATTAGGACGGCAATCAACTCTAAGGCGGAGAGAATAGCAAATGACTACCGGATTGACACCGACAATTGATTCGTTGAACGCATACAAACATTGTTGGTTGCGGTTCGGGTCAGGAACTGCCTACGATGAGGTAAATGGGGTCACGGCATCGCTACACTCTTCATCATATATGACGAGAGGAGGAGTATACATCAACGGAACGTACTTATCAGTTGTCGATATACCAGACTTCTATTCGGGGGCACCAATAAATGTATTTGTTCGTGCCAAATTGGCAGAACCAGATGGAACATTGAATCCTGTCATTGTGCATAAGGCAAACACTTCAACACTCGAAGGATTTATATTCCGAATCTTCCATACGACATCATCCGGCAAGATTTTTGCCTCTCAATACTGTACAGATAACTCTTTGGTGTTAAGCGGTACTGGTGGCACGCGCACCGTAAAATACGGTGTCTTTTCCGTATTTTCTCTCCAGTGTCGACGTAATAGTGCGGATGGTGTGCAGTGCTTCATTGATGGAGTACCGTTTGATTCTAAGGGTAGCACGATTGGGAAGACGATAAGACATTGTGGTAGTGCCGCTCGTCTGCGGATTCTAGGATATGCCCCAACGCAGAATAGTCGCGGTATCGTCTCCGATATTCTCATATTCCAGAATGTCATTCTGACCGAATATCAACACTATCTGATAGCAAGCGAACTAAACAACGAGATTCGGTATGGGTATAGCCCACTAGTCATCAATAATGGCTACGGGACAATTGGGACGAGCGTATGGGAGGCACGATACGGTATACTAGCAGACGAGAAGACGATGACCGCTGGGAATGTCATTGGGTATATTGATGAATTCAAAGTCATTAGCGGATCATTCAAAATGACAACTGAAATGTATGGTTCAGTACTTGCGAAGGTCATCTCATGCGTGACGAACGGCACGGTGCGGTTACCTGACCCGCGACCGGAACTTGGCACTACTTTTGCCTTCAAGAAATATACCGGTGGCGCGTGGACTGATGCTACGAGCGGTTCTACCGATATTGCCTTGACCGCCGGTGAGAAAATCCTCTGGGCTACGCAGGACGCAAGTGTATGCTTACGGAAATACTGATGGAGGCGCACGATGTTCGAGAAACACTTGAAAGTCATTCTACCGATCGTCGCTCTTATTGCCGCACTAATCGGTTTTTTACTCGGTGTCGCCTATCAGGCTGGTTGTGTCGCACAGCGGGTTGAGCAGACGAGCGCCGCTACTTCTGAACTTTACGATGATGTGAAGGAAATCAAATCAGATGTTGGTAGGCTCCAGACCGATGTGGCCGTACTCAAGGAGAAAGTCTGCGGTATCGAGAAGGGGATACATGAAATCTATATGTGGATAAGGCCGAAGAATGCGGCGTTTCATGAACAATAACAAAGAGAAGGAGGCACAACATGGTCGTAAAGAAAGTAAAAGGCTGCTACGCAACCGTGCATTGCCACGGAAAAAACAAGGGCAAAATCATCCACAAGTTCAAGACGAAGAAGGAGGCAATGGCGCAACACCGCGCCATCGAAGCGAACAAAAAACGGAGGTCGAAATGAAAATCACGGTTGCGCTGCTCACCTCGAAACGGATGTGGGTATGGCTGGTAGCCAATGTGGTGAAGGTCATTTTCCTGTGTCTCGGTTGTGACCTCGATGAGCAGACGCAGGAACTCATGGTTGACAAGGCAATGCTCTACGGCGCACTCGCGACGCAAGTCATAGAGTTCGCGGCACTCGCTTACACGAAACTACTTGACTCAAAGAAGCCATGACTACGGACGCTATCCTTATCATCATGCTCATTCTCATCGTTGCCGGTGTCGGGATCGCCGTGTGGGATGAGGTGAATTGGGGAAAGGGCTGGAGGCGCTATGTCGAGAAAGAGGAGGCTACCAATAGTAAGAAGAAGGGGAGGTGATACCATGTCCGTCATGAACAGTGTCGCGCTCGTGTCTCCGGTCATCGCGGCTATCATAGAGGCATTCAACGACGGTAGAGTCCGTGTTGTTGAAGCGCAACTACTTGTCGCGAAACAACAGGCGGAAGCCGTTGAGTCCGCGATGAAGTTCAACGCGCAACAGGCGATCAAATATGAACGCGAAAACATAGCGCTCAAGAAGGAAATTGAGGTACTCACGCAACGAGTGCGTGAACTGGAAGAACAACTGATACACCAGAAAGGAGGTGAAGCATGAGACTTCTGGTTTTTTTCTTACTTTGCTCCTGTATCCTGTCCTGCTCGTCCTTGCCGCCCGATCTTTTTCAAGACACCTGTTACGCGGTTATCGTGACCGTAAAGGTCGGCGAGGATCAGAAAATCGAGCATCAACCGGCGGTGATATGTTCACCCGTCCCGAAAATCATTGACGCGGTCGTCGAGAAGTTCGGGGACAGCATTGTCGCCATTGACGAGATGTCCCGTTGCGAGAAGGACGACTGCGCTACTGCCATAAGAGACCTTCTCGACTCCCTAAAGAAGTAGCCACCCAAATCATCACAAGATATCGCCTCCCTCATAAAAAAAGAACGGGAGCGCCTTCAGCACTGTCGGGATCGCAGTGCTGGCGGGTGCGGCGCTCCCTACTTTGCAATGGAGGAGACTGGGAGGCTCAATTATAGGATAACACTTTCATATAGTAAGTCAAGGTTTTATCACCAGAAAAATCGCGTGGCGGGCTTACAACCTTGGCACAAGGTACCCGCCATTGAGATAAATATCTCTTGGTGCCACTACTAATATAACATAATGAGATTAACTTATCAATAGCCATTAAACGAAAACTCTTGATAATTTTGATAACACGCTAACCGCCTGATTTTACTAATTTACGCATTATTTTTCTTTTGAGCAGAAACCGCTTCTGCTTCTTGGTCATGGTAGCCTCCATCTGCTTTATTCAAAAACATACCAACATACCGCTCCACCATTAGGAGCGTCCGCTCGATCATGGCGCGTCGCCGAGGGTACATCTTCCGCGGCTTCGTCCCGTCGGGGAACATGCCTTCATCCATAATATCACGGCGCACCATCTCTACCGAGGCGAGCAGGCGTTCCCGACGCGCAGTAGGTGGCAGGTGCTCTGTTGCCTCGATTATTTCGCGTGCTCTTTGCTTTGCGGTTTGCATAACATCTCCTTCAACGGTAAATCTTGCCTTTAACCTTGATGCCTTTGGGAAGCGACTTAATGCCGGAGCAAGGGAAGAGGTAGAGGTTGCCGCCGACCGTGAGGTCTTTAGGGAGTGACCGGAGGCCCGTACAGTCGTAGAGGTCGAGGCTCCCGTGCACCTCGAGGCCAGCGGGTAGCGACCGGAGGCCTGTACAGTCAGAGAGGTTAAGGTTGCCGTTTACCACGAGGCCGTCGGGCAACGCTGTGAGGCCCGTACATCTTGCGAGGTCGAGGCTCCAGCCGACGGTGAGGCCAGCCGGCAACGCTGTGAGGCCTGTACATCCTGCGAGGCCGAGGTCGCCGCCGACGGTGAGGTCGTCAGGGAGTGACCGGAGGCCCGTACAGTCGTAGAGGTCGAGGCTCCAGCCGACGGTGAGGCCAGCCGGCAACGCTGTGAGGCCTGTACATCCTGCGAGGCCGAGGTCGCCGCCGACGGTGAGGTCGTCAGGGAGTGACCGGAGGCCCGTACAGTCGTAGAGGTCGAGGCTCCCGTGCACCTCGAGGCCAGCGGGTAGCGACCGGAGGCCTGTACAGTCAGAGAGGTTAAGGTTGCCGTTTACCACGAGGCCGGAAGGCAGCTCGTCCACGAGCAAGATACGCGCCCTGCGCACTTTCACCTTGTCGCACCCGACGGGGATATGCTCCCCGTCGGTCTCACAAAACACGAGCCGTGTCACCCCAAGTGGAATATGGCCGCCGTGATCGCGGTCCTGCCCGTGGAGTCCGCCGCCACATTCCCCGTCCGACCTCCAGTCCGGTGCTTCCGTCCACTCCCCGACCGGTTGCCAACGGAAGCCGCCGTGTGAGATACCGTCTCTGTCTGCGCGGATAATCCAGTTACCCCTTTTTAGAGCCTTCTTTACAGCCGTTTTTATTTCCGCTTTGTTCATGGTCTCCTCCTTACGCTTCTACTATTCTCCATTCTGGCAGTATCGCGCCCCGCGCGATCTCCAGCACCTTCTTCTTTGTCAATCCAGCACCTTTCGGTATAGTCGCCATCACGACACCATTTTCGTCCACGACAACAAACCAAGTGCTCTTATCGCGGATTTTCGATGCGGCGCGTGCCGCGTAGTCTGTAGGTTTCTTTTTACTCATCATCTCATCCAGATTCATTCCACTTTTTGCATTCATGCTTCACATCATAGTTGTGCTCTTCAAGTCTTACTTGGCAAGAGTCCCTGTACTTACATGAGCCGCAGGTAACTTTCATACGATGCCATTTCCTACAACAGCCGTTCTCCTCGCAGTAGAACTGCTCCCCGTTATCGCGGGTGCCACATATTGTCAATTCCACCGGCGCCTTCGTTTCAACATACCGGAAATGTCGGCATGTCTTACATGTCTTGTTGGTTGCCATAGTATTCTCCTAACGATAAAATTCTTGCACAAACGGGACTCCCCACTTCTCGCAGTAACGACGCATTGACTCCTTCATAAACACCGGTATTTTGCGGCGTTCCCAAATGTACATTTCCTAACTGTGTTCTCTGATAGGAACTTCAACGTCGTCCCCATACTCTATTGCCCTCATCTCCTCTGCCTTCACCTTCGCGTCGCTAACAATCTTGTGATGCTGTTTCAAGAGACGGGCGCAGTTGGGATAGTCAGGATTGTTCCAATAAGTACTTGAGACACAAAGCCCACGTATATCTTCCAGAGCCTTTTCCGCGATCCTCAGCAGAGATGCCTTGAACGCAATGTCATCAACCAGACACGCCAGCTCTTGATTGTGTTCTCTTTGTTCTTCGGTTTTCATTGTCGTATCTCCTTGGTAT